>SDWL01000133.1 GCA_004195315.1 Lutibacter sp. | reverse complement strand
AAATACAACTACCCAAACAACTACATTTTACCATAATTTTAACATTTCTCGCATTTCTATTTTCTAAATTTAAAAATTCAAATAAAATCACCAAAAAACTTAAATAATGAAGATACTAACCTTACTCCTACTATTTATTTCAAATATTGTATTTTCTCAACAATTAGATTTAGAGAAATTAAAAAACATCAAACCACGTTCAATTGGGCCAGCTGGTATGAGCGGTAGAGTTACAGCAATTGATGTTATTACTAACCAACCCGACATTATATATGTTGGAACTGCTTCTGGTGGTTTATGGAAATCAGAAAGTGGAGGTGTTGATTGGAAACCGATTTTTGATAAATATGGACCAATGTCTATAGGAGCAGTTGCTATTCAGCAAAGCAATCCTGATGTTATTTGGGCAGGAACAGGAGAAGGAAATCCTAGAAATAGTTTAACAGGAGGTTATGGCCTGTATAAAAGTTTAGACGCAGGTAATACTTGGAATCTTGTTGGCTTAGAAAAAACACGAAATATTCATAAAATTATTATTGATAAAGACAACCCAAACACTGTGTATATTGGCGCAATTGGTTCGCCTTGGGGAGAGCACCCTGAGCGTGGTGTTTTTAAAACAACAGACGGAGGTAAAACATGGGTAAAATCATTATTTGTAAATAATAAAACTGGCTGTGCAGATTTGGTAGTTGACCCAACCAACCCAAATAAAATGATTGCTGCCATGTGGGAGCACCAACGTAAACCATGGACTTTTAAATCTGGTGGTGAAGGCTCTGGATTATATATTACATATAACGGAGGTGAAAACTGGAAAAAATTAACAGACAAAGATGGTTTACCTAAAGGAAATACAGGAAGGTCTGGCGTAGCTATTGCTCCAAGTAATCCTAAATTTATTTATGCTTTAGTTGAAGCTAAAAAAAATGCGTTGTACAAATCGGAAGATGGAGGAAGTACTTGGAAAATGATAAATGATAAATCTAGTGGTAGAGGAACTGATGGTATTGGAAATAGACCTTTTTACTACGCTGATATTTTTGTTGACCCTATAAATGAAAATCGAGTTTATTCCGTATTTACGTATGTAAATGTTAGTGAAGATGGTGGCAAATCTTTCAAACAATTGATGCCAGCATATAGAACATCTGTTGGGGTTCATCCTGATCATCATGCTTGGTGGATTCATCCAACCAATCCAAATTTTATGATTGACGGAAATGATGGAGGTTTAAATATTACTCGTGACCGTGGTAAAACTTGGCGTTTTGTAGAAAATTTACCACTTGCACAATTTTATCATATCAGTGTAGATATGGAATTCCCATACAATATATATGGTGGAATGCAAGATAATGGCTCTTGGGCAGGACCTGCTTATGTATTAAAAGACCAAGGTATTAGGAATTCTTATTGGCAAGAATTGATGTTTGGAGATGGTTTTGATGTGGTTCCAGACCCGAAAAATTCAAGATATGGTTATGGAATGTCTCAACAAGGTAATGTTGGTAGATACGATAGAGAAACTGGAAATGTAAAGGGTATAAAACCTACTCATCCAAACCCTGATGTAAAACTTCGCTACAATTGGAATTCAGCAATTGCTATAAATCCTACCGATAACGAAACTATTTATTTTGGAAGTCAGTTTGTCCACAAATCAACCAATAAAGGTTTTACTTGGGAAATAATTTCACCGGATTTATCAACAAATAATAAAGATAAACAAAAACAGCACGAAAGTGGTGGTATCACAATGGATGCTACTGGCGCTGAAAACCATTGTACTATTTTAGCAATAGAACCAAGTATTTTTGATGAAAATATACTTTGGGTTGGAACTGATGATGGAAATATTCAACTTACTTTAGATGCGGGTGTTACTTGGACAAATGTTTCTAAAAACATAAAAGGAATGCCAAAAGAAAGTTGGGTTGCTCAAATACGAGCTTCAAAATTTAATAAAGGAGAAGCTTTTGCAGTGGTTAATAATTATCGCCAATTCGATTTTAAACCCTACTTATTTAGAACTCGTGATTTTGGAAAAACTTGGGATAGTTTATTAGAAGGAAAAGATGAAAGTTTTGGCTATACACTTTCAGTAGTTCAAGATTTAGAAGAATCTGAATTAATTTTTCTTGGAACTGAATACGGTTTGCATATTAGTATTGACGAAGGTAAAACTTGGACGAAATGGACAAATGATTACCCCGCAGTTTCTACAATGGATTTAGCAATTCACCCTCGTGAGCACGATTTAATTATTGGTACTTTCGGTAGATCAGCCTATGTAATAGATGATATTAGACCTTTCCGAGCGATGGCTAAGGAAGGCAAACAAATAGTAAATAAAACATTACATTTATTTACACCTCCTCCTGCTTATATCACTCAAATACAGCAACCTTCAGGGTCAAGATTTGGAGCAAATGCAATATTCAATGGTGAAAATAGACAAACAGATGCTATGATAACCTATAGCATAAATAAACCTGAAACTAAAAAAATTGAAGGACCTTCAGAAAAAAAGAAAAAAAATTCTAAAAAAGATGACTCAAAAACTACTGAAGTGAAATCAGAAAAACCTGTAGTGAAATTCGATTCTATTTTCTTTGAAGTTTATAATGATAAAAATGAATTGATCAGAAGTCTAAAAAATAAAGCTCCTAAAGAAAATGGTGTTCATAGAATGTTTTGGGGAATGGATGAAAAAGGAACTAGAGGACCTTCAAGAAGAATCGCTAAAAAAAATGCAAGAGAACCAAGAGGAATTACTGTTTTACCAGATACTTACATTTTAAAAATTCATTTTGGGAATGAAACCGTTAGTGAAACAATTGATGTAAGTTACGATCCACGTGTAGAAATGCCTTTTGGAGTATTAAAAAGTAAATATGATTTATTGAAAGAACTTGAAAGTAAATCAGGAATTGCTGGTCAGGCTACTCAGCGTCTTCTTGAATCAAAAGAAATTGTTGAAGATTATAAAAAACGTATTAAAGATAAATCCGAAATTAAAAATCAAAAAGAGTTACTTAAAACTCAAGATAAAACTTTAAATAGTATTAATGGTCTATTAGATGATATGCTAGGAAAAGAAGACAAAAGACAAGGTATTACTGCAACTGAATTTCCTAGTACAGTTTCATATTTGTTTTCAGCAAGAAGATATATTGGTTCTCTTCTTCAAAAACCTGGGAAAACAGAATTAACACTCATTAAAAATGCAGATGAAAAAGTGAGTGCTGTTATTTCTAAAATTAATAAGTTTTATAAAACGGATTGGGTAAGCTACCAAACATTAGTTGAACAATTAGATTTATCACCTTTTAAGAAAATAGAAGAACTTAAATATTAAAATCACATAAAAAAAGCCCAACATTGATTGGGCTTTTTTTATAAATTAAATCTTATTATTTTATATTAAACATTTGTTCTGCACTATCTTTTGTTCCAGAAATTTTAAATATATAATTTCCTTTTGGCAAATAGTATTTACCATTTTTAGCTTCTTTAACTGAAATCTCTTTTTTTGAGAAATAGTTATCTACAATTTTTTCATTAACTGAAACATCATAGTCGAAATAATTATAACCTCTATCAGCATTTAAATTAAAACTCATTAGTTTGGTTTTATCTTCTGTTAAAATTTCAACTATATATTTTCCTTCATTCAAAGTATAATAAGGAATAGTTATACTAGGAGTATTTGGTTTTAACCATTTATTCCAAGAACTTCCCCAACGCTTCGAATGACGAATTGAAGGAATTTCAAATAATGCAACTTCATTATTTTTTACTTTATTAAACTGTTGTAAAGCCGCTATATTAGTTTTGTAAATAGACCTACCGTGTGTTCCCACAACCAAATCTTTAGCTTCATTTTGAATCACTAAATCGTGTACAGCAACTTTTGGTAAACCATTAGAGAATGCTTGCCAGTTTTCACCTTTATCAAAAGTAACATATACCTCATTATCTGTTCCAACATATAAAATATTTTCATCTGAAGGATCTTCCTTAATAACATTTATTGGTGAATTTGGTAAATTACTTTGGATATTTCTCCAAGTTTTCCCTATATTTTCACTTACAAATATATAGGGTTTAAAATCGTCATTTCTATAGCCATTTAGTGTAATATATACGCGTTCTTTTTCGTGTTGTGAGGCTACAACTCTAGAAACCCAAAGTTCTTGTGGTAAATTATCAGAAATTCTTGTCCAATTTGCTCCACTGTTATTGGTTACATTCACATAACCATCATCACTTCCAACATAAATTAGTCCAAATTGAAAAGGGCTTTCAGAAATTGCTGCTAATGTTCCAAAAGGAACATTTCCTTTTTTACCACCTGTTGTTAAATCTTCTGAAATTACATCAAAAGTTTCACCTTTATCCATAGAACGTAATAATTTATTAGCAGCCATATATAAAATATCTTGATTATGTGGCGATAATAATATTGGTGTTTGCCAATTGTAACGATACGGAGAATCACCTAATTCATGAGTTGGATGAATATTTATTCTTTCTTCAGTTTTTAAATTAACACGGTAATAATAACCAAATTGAGAACCAGAATATACAATGTTATTATCTCTATTATCTATTTGAACCTGCATTCCGTCTCCACCACCAATACTTTTATAAGGATAATCACCACTGCTTTCCCAACGTTTTGAGGCATTATAATTACTTGGTCCGTACCAAACACCATTATCTTGTAAACCACCATAAACATTATAAGGTATTTGGTTATCAACATTTACAGAATAGAACTGACCAACCGAAGGTTCGTTATTTTTTATCCAATTTTCACCATCATCATAGGTAATATTAAGTCCACCATCATTCCCATCAATTATATGTCCTTCTAATTTTGGGTTTACCCACAAAGCTTGATGATCTGCGTGTACATTTTCTCTATTCATTGAAGTAAATGTTTTTCCACTATCATCCGATTTTAATAAAGGTACACCGCCAATATAAATTTTATTTTCGTTTGAAGTGTTTACTGCTATAATTCCAAAATAATATCCATACGAACTATACACACCATCTAAATAATCTTCATGTGTTTTTTTCCATGTTTTACCTCCATCTTCAGATTTATATACTTCTGCTCCAATTACCTCAGAATTCAACAATACAAAATTTGCATCTTCTAAATAGGTTACCAAATCAATTGGACTTATTTCACCTTTTTCAACTGAAGACTTTATGTTTTCAGCAGTATATTTTTTATCAAATCCATAATTTTTTAAGAATGTATTCAACTTTTTATCGTCCAACTTCAAAAAATCTGTGTTACTCACATTTCTAAAATCATCTTTAGCAAACCCAACTTCTTTTTTCTTTTTTTCTTCTGGACGCATAAACTGATTATCCAATAAAGCATACACCACGTCATTATTAAAAGTTGCTAAGCCTATTCTTCCAACTCCCTTACCCGTTGGAAATCCATTTTCTTCAGAAGTTATTTTAGTCCAACTTTCACCTGCATCAACACTTTTATAAATCGCTGAATTTTCACCATCACCGTCAAAATTCCACGCTTTTCTATTTCTTTCCCAAGAAGCTGCATATAAAATATTTGAATTTGTTGGTGAAACACTTATATCAATTACACCAGTATTTTCGTTAATAAATAATACATTATTCCAGGTTTTACCACCATCTGAAGTTTTAAAAATACCCCGCTCTTTATTAGAAGTATATAAATGACCGATTACACCAACAACAACTTCTTCAGGGTTATTTTTATTAATAATAATTCGTCCAATATGGTGAGAGTCCGTTAAACCAACATTTTGCCAAGTTTGACCTTTATCGGTACTTTTTAAAATTCCAATTCCTGCATATGAAGATCGAGAAGAATTACTTTCGCCAGTTCCAACCCAAATTGTTCCGTTATCCCAATCAACTGCAATATCTCCCATATTTTGAGTTGGAGCATTATCAGCAACTGATGTAAATGATGTGCCATTATTATTTGTATACCACAATCCGCCAGAGGCGTAAGCCGCATAAAATTCGATTGGATTATTTGGATTCACATCAATATCAACTATTCGACCACTCATAATTGAAG
>SDWL01000533.1 GCA_004195315.1 Lutibacter sp. | reverse complement strand
ACTTAAAAGCTCCCTTTTTTTATCCATATTGATGGATATTAGTTGTTTATTGCGTCAGCTGTTTCTTTAATATTTTCTTTTAATAGTTTTGCTAATTCCTGATTTCCGTCCTCATCATTCGGATAGATTTCAATTAATCCATCATCATTTCCATCAACAGCAGTTGAGAAATCAATTGTATGCAATGAACTTAAAAATTGTGAAATATCAAATTGAACAGTAAAATTAACTGTTCCATTTGCTACCATAACTCCTGTAGTTCTACCAACATCTAAATTCTCACTAGTGTCGTGCCAAAATACAAAAGGGGTTCCATCAATAGTCCCCTCCATATAAATAGATTTATCAAACAAGTCGTGGGTACTTTGTAAATCCTCATCTTTATGAAACTTAAATCGTAATTCTTTATATTTTCCATTAGGTACAAATACATCGCCAATAGTTTGGGATAAAGCATCTGTCCCATCTAACAAGTCAATTTGATAAGGACCTCTAAATTGGATTTCATCTGAATTTAGACTACTATTCGAGTCATCTTCATTTTTAAAGATAACATCTCGTATCGATATTTGGAAATCTGTAAACACTACATTAGCATTATTTTCTTTGTTCTGAATAGAAGATTTAGAAACAGGATTTGTTGCGCTCACAGTTAATTGAATTCGGCCTTCGCTGCTTTCGTCTTTGGAACAACTGGTAATTACTAAGCTAAAAGTTACTAAAATTACTAAACTAAATTTTTTCATGGTTTTTTAATTAGGATTAATATTCATATAACACTAAACTAACGAAAAACCCTACCTTTTAATACTGAAATTTTAAAAATAAAAATTAAAAGTTTTACTTTTTCTGGACTTTTTCAACAAAAAAAAGACTTTAGAAATCTATTATGTTTAATTATTTAAGAAAACGTAAATAGATTCTTTTTATAATGTTTTACGACTTATATAGGATCAAGTCCAAAAGTTGTGGGATTTTAAATTAGGCAAAAATATTTGTTAGTCTAAAGAGAAAGAACTCTACATTTCTAACACCTCTAAATTGTG
>SDWL01000532.1 GCA_004195315.1 Lutibacter sp. | reverse complement strand
GAGTATATTCTCTTACTGGAAATTTACTACCACGTTGTTGTTTAACTTTCATTGACTTTTTAGCCATCGATTATTTCCTCCTTATTTTTTAAACGGCATCCCTAGTTGAGCTAATAATTCTTTAGCCTCTAAGTCTGTTTTAGCCGTTGTTACTATAACAATATCCATTCCTCTTACTCTGTTTACTTTGTCGTAATTGATTTCAGGGAAAATTAATTGTTCTTTAACTCCTAAAGTAAAGTTACCTCTACCGTCGAATGATTTGTTTGAAACTCCTTGGAAGTCTCTAACACGTGGAAGAGCGATTGAAACTAATTTATCTAAAAATTCGAACATTCTTTCTCCACGTAATGTTACTTTACAACCAATAGGCATACCTTCTCTTAATTTGAAGTTTGCAATTGATTTTTTTGCTTTAGTAATAATAGGTTTTTGACCTGTTATTTGTGTCATTTCATTTACTGCATCATCTAGAGCTTTAGAGTTAGTTATTGAATCTCCAACACCCATGTTAATAACAATTTTATTTACATTTGGTGCTTGCATAATTGATTTATAATTGAACTTCTCAACTAAAGATGGAGCAATGATTGCTTTATATTTTTCTTGTAAGCGATTCATAGCGTAAAGCCTCCTTTCTGATTAGTCTAATACCTCACCAGATTTTTTAGAATATCTTACTTTTTTTGTCACTTCACCAGTTTTTGTAGTTTCAGTAACAAATTTGTACCCTACTTTTGTAATCCCAGTTTTTTTCTCCAAATACATTACGTTAGACGCATTGAATGGAGCTTCATATTCTAAGATTCCACCATCAGGATGGCTTTGAGTAGGTTTTGCATGTTTCTTGATTATGTTTACACCTTCTACTATTACTTTGTTAGCATCAGGATAAACTTTTAAGACTTTACCTTCTTTACCAAGGTTTGCACCGCTAATAACTTTAACGGTATCTCCTTTTTTAATCTTCATATGTTTCCTCCTACTCCTATAATACTTCTGGAGCTAGTGAAACGATTTTCATAAATCCTTTTTCACGTAACTCTCT
>SDWL01000531.1 GCA_004195315.1 Lutibacter sp. | reverse complement strand
AGATGTGTATAAGAGACAGAGCAATAACATAATTAAATGACACTCTAGGTAATATAAACCCCTGACCAGTATCTTTAGCTGTATCTAAAACTGAAATATCAGATACACTTGCTGCAATTGCTATTTCAGCTTCATATCTCTTTTGCATTAAAAACACAAAATTAGACTCCGTTAAACTATATTTTCGTTGAAAATTCAATAATTTCTGTTCTTTATTTGGAAGTTTAGTTAACTGGTAATTGTAAGAATTTAACCTACTTACACTATTCGTTAAACTAACATTTGTCACTTTTTTTAATGATGATAAATTCTCAAGCAATACGTTTCTTGCTGTTTCAATTTCTTCATTAATTAATTTTAATGAAGGGTGATTTGTAGTAACTTCATTTGATAATTTTTCTTTTTCTATTGATAGCTTCGTTAATTTACCAACCAGACCCGCAATAGAACCATCTTCAATATTTATAATAGCTGGTGCTGGTATTTTAGAATAATTAGAATTGGTTTTTATGTAGTTTTCCAAATTTTCGAAATATACAATTCTATCTGCCAATTGCTGTTGCATTTTATCAAGACCCAATGTTTGTGAAAATATTTCACCTGCTTCGGCAGATAAATTATAAATAGAATTTTGTTCTTTAAATTTTCCAATATTATCCTCAATTAATTTCAAACTATCTGAAGTATTTTTAAATTGAGCATCTATAAATTCTTTTGTGCTATATGCATAATTTGTTTTTTGCTCTAATTCATATTCTGATAAAACTTCAACAGTCTTATTTAAATAATCTACTAATCTATTTTTATTTGAACCTGTTAATGACAATTCTACAAGAGAAGTTCCCACCAGACCTTTTGCTCTTACATTTTGATATTTAACCGTTGCTTGACTTATTGTATTTAACTGTATATAAAATGATTGTCCAATTAAAGATTTTGAGTTATCCTTAATTTCAATTTGTGCTTTTAAAAATGGTAAATTTATATACTCATCAATTAAAAATGTTTGAGAAAAAT
>SDWL01000132.1 GCA_004195315.1 Lutibacter sp. | reverse complement strand
CCATTATTCGTAAATTTTAAAGCATTTTCTAATAAATTACTTAATATTTTATGAAGTTTTGTTTTATCTGAAATTATAATGCTTTCTTTATCAGAAAGTTGTTTTTTAAGATACAGAGGTGTTTTATTTTCTTTTGCTTTTATATCAAAAATTGAAAAAAGTTCTAATAGCGTATCATTTAAACAAACTTCTTCTTCTAATACTTTCACTTGCTTAGTTTCCAACCTAGAAATTTCTAAAATATCATCAATTATTTGCAATAATTGGTTTCCACTACTTTGAATGATATTCACAAAATTATTTCGCTTTTGTAAATCTAAATCGGGTTCATTTAACATTTCTGAAAATCCTAAAATACCATTCATTGGTGTTCTAATTTCATGTGACATATTGTTTAGAAACTCTGTTTTTAAACGATCACTTTCTTCCGCTTTTTCTTTTGCTTTATTTAATTCTGAAATATCAATAACAGAAGCTATCACTTTCCATTTATCATCAATTACTGTAGATTTTATCATTGCTGTAATAACCTCATTGTTAGTACCTATAAATTCTGTTTCGCTTCTAAACTCTTTATTACCTAATACAATTGATGCGATTTCATTTATTACTGCATTTATAGCTTTTTCACTATTGGTTTTCCACATATGAGTAATTAGTTCTTCCTTGCTTTTAACACCTAATAAGTCTAGCGTTTTTTTATTTACATTTAAAATATTAATTTTTGAGATACACTCTTGAGTAAATTCAGGGTTTTCATTTAAATATAATTTAATATTTTTTATATCTTTTGAATTTATATGTTGTACAACTTCTGAAAAATCTTGTTCCCAAATAGAAACTGGACTTTCTTCAAATAAACTTATAAATCGGGTATTACTTTCTATAAGTAGCTTGTTTTTATTGGATAATTCATTGCTTAATTTTAGCAATTCTTGATTTTTATTTTCTGAAATATCTTGCACTTTTTTTAATGCAGAAATATCTGTAACCATTGCAAAAGAACCAATTCGTACATTTTGATTATTGTAAATTGGTGATGTTTTAAACAAACAAGGTACATTTTTGCCATTGCTTTTTTTCAATTTAATTTCATAGGTTGAAGATAACCCTAAATCTCTCTTTTTCATTTGAGATTCAAAAACTTCGCCGTTTACCTCATCTACAAATTCAAAAATTGATGCTCCAATAATTTCAGCTTTATTGCTTCCTAAAATTTTACACATCTCAGGGTTTACTTCTAATGTTTTAGCTTCAGTATTTATAACCCAAAAACCTTCGTTGGTGGTTTTTAAAATAGTGGTTAGGTACTTTTCATTCTCTTTAATTGTATCGAATGCAATATTTAATTGTAATTCAGCTTTTTTACGCTTCGTTATATCTTCTTTAACTGCTAAATAATTTGTGATTTCTCCTAATTCATTTTTTATAGGGGTAATTGTTACTTGTTCCCAATATAATGAACCATATTTAGATTTATTTTGAAATTCACCATGCCAAATTTTACCAGCTGTTATGGTTTTCCACATTTCAGCATAATATTCTTTTGGTTGATTTCCAGAATTTATAATTCTTGGATTTTGTCCAATTACTTCCTCTGAAGAAAATCTTGTAATTTCTGTAAATTTTGGGTTTACGTATTCTATATTTCCTTGTGTATCTGTTATTATAATTGTATTAGCACTTTGCTCAACCGCTGTTGTTAATTTTTGGGTTTGCTCTCGAGTTTTATTTTTTTCGGTTAAATCTCTTAAAGCTGCAACTCTAATTTCCTTATTATCCTCAGTTATAATATTTCTAGCTTCTATTTCAACAGGAAAAATAGTTCCATCTTTTCTAATTGCTTCAATTTCATATGGTAAAACATATTTATCTTTACCTTTTTTTAAAATTGATTTGTGATATTTTTTTGGAAAAATAATATCTATTATATTTTTTCCTAGTAACTCATCTTTCTTATAGCCAAACATTTTTTCAAATGAATGGTTTAAATCAATAACATTTAGATTACTATGAATTAAAATTCCTTCAAAAGTAAGGTTCGTTAAATTTTTAAATTTTTCTTCACTTTCTTGAATTTTATCTTTTGAAGTTTTTAAATCTTTGATTTGTAATTCTAATTTATTATCATAAAGTGTTTTTTCAAGAATATGCTCTATTTTAACAGCAGCTATTTGTAAAATTGTCCCTATAATTTTTGTTTCTTTTATTGGTTTACTATCTAAAATGGCTAATAAACCAATTGGATCGCCTGTAGAGCTCCATAAGGGTGTGCCAATATAACTATCAACATTCAATTGTACTAAAAATTTATCATTAGGGAAAAGTGATTGTATATTATTTGAAAAGACACAAGTATTTTGATTAATTATATTTTCACAAGGTGTATTTGCTAATTCATATGATAAATTAGAAAGAAAACCATTTTTATCACAAAACACAACTGTTTCTGTAATACTTGGGTTTTGGAGGGAATATTTGTTAATTAATACATAATCAACATTAAATAGATTAACTATAAACGCTGCTATATCTTTTAGAAAATCAATATCGTTATTTTTATATCTGTTTTGTGTAAATAACGCTAATGTTTCTTCAATATATTTTTGTTGACTTTTCATATTAGTGGAACAAATTTGTTTATAATATTAAATAAAGAATCTTTAGTTATTGGTTTTGAAATAAAATCATCACAACCTACTATCATTGCTTTTTCTCGTTCTTCTTTTGATGAATAGGCTGTTTGGGCAATTACACGAATGTTTGGATACAATTTTTTTATCTCTTTTGTAGCTTCATAGCCATTCATTACAGGCATTTTTAGATCCATAAGGATTAAGTTTATGGTTGTGTTTTTTTTACAAATATCTATGGCTTCTTGACCGTTTTTTGCATGTAAAATAGTACAATTTATTTTTAATACATCTTTTAGTAAAGTATCTAAATATAAATAATTTATTTCTTCATCTTCAACAATTAAAATGGTTTGTTTTGCTTGAAGAGTTTCATTTTTAATTTCATCAAATACTGGTTTGTAAGGAATAGTTACAAAAAAAGTAGTTCCTTTTCCTTTTATTGATTCAACTGAAATTTCTCCGCCTAACAACATGGTATTTTCTTTGGCAATAGACAATCCAAGACCTAATCCTTTTACTTTTTTTGAGACTTCTTTTCCTGCTTGTACAAAACGTTCAAATATAATTTTTTGATCTTCTGAATTTATACCAACCCCTGTATCTTTTACATAAATTTCTAATAGTAAAGACTTGTTTAGTTTTTTAAATTTATAACCAAATTCTATGGAACCTGTATTTGTAAATTTTAATGCATTTTCTAATAAATTACTTAGTATTTTATTTAGTTTAGACCTATCTATTAATATGACACTTTGCTTATCTGAAAGCTCTTTTTTAAGATATAATGGCGTCTTATTTTCTTTGGCTTTTGTGTCAAAAATCGAAAATAATTCTAACAATAAATCGTTTAAATTAACTGGCTCTTCATAAACTTTTATTTGTTTTGTTCCTAATTTTGAAATTTCTATAATATCATCAATTATTTGTAGTAATTGTTTACCGCTATTTTTAATTATTTGAACAAAGTGCTTTCTTTTCTCATCAATTAAGTTTGGATCTGCTAGCAATTCAGAAAATCCCATAATACCATTCATTGGCGTTCTAATTTCGTGAGACATATTGCTAATAAATTCCGTTTTTAAACGATCACTTTCTTCTGCTTTTATTTTAGCTTCTATCAATTCTGATTCTATGAGTTTACGATCTGTAATATCTCTTAAAACTCCGTGAATGATTTTGTTATTTGGCTGGTTTGAAATTGATGTTAGTAAAATTTCAACTGGAAATTTTTTTCCATTCTTTTTTTTATGTGTCCATTCAAACCTATGCGTTCCTTTTTCAGTAGCAATTCTAATCATTTCTTCTACTTTTTCAAAAGAATCAGAGCCGTCAGGTTGTAATTTTGGTGATATTTTTGAAGGATGAACTTCTGAAAATTCTTTTTTATTTGCGTGCCCAAACATTTTAACAGCCGCAACATTCACACTAGTAAATTTGCCGTTTTCACCTATCATTATGGCATCTCCAGATTTTTCATAAAGTTGCCTAAACTTCTTTTCACTTGCTTTAAGTTTATCTCTACTTTTGGCAAGTTTAAGCTCGGTTTGAATTCTTTTAGTTATATCTTGAACGGTTCCTAATGAACGTAATGGGTTACCTTCTTCATTAAATTCTGTAACACATTTATTTAAAATATATTTAATTTTATTTGAGTTTAATAATAATCTGTGTGTTATTTCATAAGGTATTTTATTTTCTAATGAATCCAAATAAGCTTTATTAACTTTATCTCTATCATTTGGGTGAATTTTTTCTAAGTATAAATTATATGTAGATTGAACTTCCTGTGGATTTAAATTAAAAATTCTAAAAATTTCATCAGACCAAGTTAATTTATTATCCAACAAGTTTAATTCCCAATGACCTAGCTGTGCTATTTTTTGAGCTTCTTTTAGTAATTTTTCACTTTTTTTTAGTTGTTTTTCTGCTTGTTTTCGTTCACTGATGTCTCTCGCAAATCCCAATGTAACTTTTTCTGAATTAATTGTAGTAAGCCCAATTTTAATTTCAACAGGAAAAACTGAGCCATCTTTGCGTTTATGTCTTGTTTCTAAAGTATAAGGTTTACCAGGCTCTAAGTTATTCCAAAACTTTTTTACTTTCTTTTTATTTACAAATTCCGTATCTAATCCTGTAATATTTAAACTCAGTAACTCCTTTTCGCTATAACCTAAAGTTTTACACGCAAGTGAGTTTACTTGTAAAATTTCTCCTTCAAAATTTGCCATATACATGGCATCTCCTGCGTTTTCTATAATTAACTTAAATTTATTTTCACTTTCAATTAACTTATTTCTAGATAGCATGCGATCAGTAATATTAACAACAGTGCCTAATAAATTTTTTTTATTGCCCTTGCTATCATAATTTAAATCTCCCATCGCCTGCACCCAAATTACTTTACCATCAGGCCGTATTATTCTATGATCTACAATGTGTTTTTTATCATTCTTTATTGCAGAATCAAAACTATTTTGAACCTTTTCAAGATCCTCAAAATGAACTAATTTAATTAATTCATCAGCTTCTATGTATTTTATACCAGGTTTTAGACCATAAAGCTCAATTACCGATTCAGATAATTCAATTTTATTAGTTTTTAAATCCCAGTCTAAAAAACCCATATTTGCTACACTTTGGGCTTTTAATAATTTTGATTTACTTTTTATTAGCTCTTGTTCTGCTTTTACGCTTTGAGTAATATCAAGTATTATTCCTTCATAATGTGTTATTTCCCCTTTTGTATTTCTTCTTATTTGTGTATCATCTTTTATCCACTTTATGCTACCCGACTTGGTAATAATTCTGTAAGGTCTATGGCTAAATGATTTTGTGATATTATTTCTATACTCTGTAACCTCTTCATTCACAAAACCAATATCGTTTGGGTGAATTAACTCCTTAAATTTTAGTTTACCAGATATAAAATCTTCAGCGGTATAACCTAAAAGTTGTAGCACATTTTTAGAAACATATTCAACCGGCCAATTATCAACATTTTTCCATAAAAAAATAACAGAAAGGCTTCTTTCAATAATGTTAATTGCTTGTGTAAGTTGTTCTGATGTTTTTTTACGATCAGTAATGTCTTCTCCAATACTTAAATATCCTATTATAGCGTCGTTTTCATTGCTTATTATTGTGTTGTGCCAACTAACAATTCTTTCTTTTCCACTTTTTGTAAGAATTAGATTTTCAACATATTCATTGTTGTCTAGTTCTCCTGAAAGTAATTTTTTAGATATTGGAAGGACAATTTTTTTTGTTTTTTCTGGAAGAAAATTCTCAAACCAATTTTTACCAAGTATATGTTTTTCTTCATATCCAAGAACCTCACATGTTTTATTATTAGTTTTGGTAACATTACCTTTGCTATCTATTTCAACTAATAATACGTTTGGAAAATCTAATGAAGATTTTGAATTATCTTTTTTTTTATTAGTTTCTAATTTTTTGTGAGTAGGTTTTGTTGGATCAAGTCCAAAAGTTGTGGGATTTTAAATTAGGCAAAAATATTTGTTAGTCTAAAGAGAAAGAACTCTACATTTCTAACACCTCTAAATTGTGAT
>SDWL01000530.1 GCA_004195315.1 Lutibacter sp. | reverse complement strand
AGATGTGTATAAGAGACAGCATTTGGAAGATATGGTTGGTATGTAAAAGAAGAGGGAGTAATGCCCTGTCACTAAATTTTATAAATTTTTTGTATAACTCGGCTTCGCCTCGTCCCCCCTCTTTCCTCACAAAATTTTATAATTTTTTTACATAACGGCCTGCCTAAATATTAAGCACACCCCCCTCCTCCTGATTGCTCCCAACCACAAAAAGGCGAACTTACATACATAACCATTATAGTGTAAGTTCACCCTTGGTGAAAAAGGCGAACTGTTCACCTTTTTGGTTGCCCCAATTTCACCCTTGGGGTAAACTGCCATTATGAGAACTAGAGAATTTACATACGAAGAAGCGGTGGACCTACCACTAGATCCCCTGTCAGAATTAACTATGACCTATACGCCTGAAGGCTTTATCGAGCTGAAGAAGGCGATTGAGAAAAGAGGGCAGCAGGTTCCTATATTGCTCCGTAATGGATGCATCCTTGATGGGAGACATAGGCATAGGGCTTGTCAAGAACTGGGCGTAGGGCTTAAATACGAGGAGCTGGGGCCCATTAGTGATGACGAGGCATTGGACCTAGTTATCGATAGCTCTGTGAGTAAGGCGATTGGTACCGAAGCCTCCCGGGTTGAGGCGTATTTCCTCTGTAAGGCGAAAGGGTGGAAGCAGCGGGAGATGGTAACTAAGTTTGATAGGCTCAATCGTGACTATGTGAAGAAGATGTCATATATAGAGAAAGAGAATCCGGAGTACCTGCGTTCCTTGCTTCGTCAGAAGAAGGTTCGGTTGTACAATAAGACTTTCGATAAGATTGAAGACTACGGAACCCTGCACGGTATTTATAAGACGCTAAAGGGTAATGCTGCCTGTAAGGATAAGGTTATTGAGGTAACGCCCCGTATTAGTGATACCCCAGAGTATGAGTTTTGCTTAGAAGACCATATCCCAGAAGCCGCAGCTAGGGATCTCTTCTGGGAGCACTACTACATGTTTAAGATTCA
>SDWL01000131.1 GCA_004195315.1 Lutibacter sp. | reverse complement strand
AGATGTGTATAAGAGACAGAAATGACTCATATTAAGAACATATCTACTTTTACTAAAACATACAGACAACTGTTTGAATGTTTAATGTTCTTTTCGTAATAATATAGAATTCTCCACATTATTATCTATTTATCATTTTCAGACTACTATTCTGATTCTTCTTTTATACCTTAAATAATGAAAACTAAACATAAAAATATAAAACCACAAAGATCTGGTGCTGCACAGGGTAATTTTTACAAACCATTAGATAGTAAAATTGGACCTGGAATGAATAAAAGAATTCAAAAACTTAGAAAGCTAAGTTTTGAAACAGAACCATCATTATCTATTGAAAGAGCTTTAATTCAAACAGAGTTTTATAAAAACAATTATGGAAAGCATTCTATTCCAGTTTTAAGAGCTTTAAATTTTTTAGAAATCTGTAAACGAAAAACCATCTATTTAGGAGAAGGAGAATTAATTGTAGGTGAACGTGGCCCAAAACCAAAATCAGTTCCTACTTTTCCAGAGTTAACTTGTCATAGTGTTGAAGACTTTAATGTGTTGAATACGCGTGAAATGCAACGATATGCTATTTCTCAGGAAGCTATTGATACTTACGAACAAGAAGTAATTCCTTATTGGTCTGGAAAATCTATGCGAGAGCGTATTTTTAGTCATGTACCACATGAGTGGAAAAGAGCTTATGAAGCAGGTTTATTTACCGAGTTTATGGAGCAACGCGCACCGGGTCATACTGCTTTAGATGATAAGATTTATAAGTTAGGTATGCTTGATTTTAAAAAGCAAATTCAAGAAGAGATTGAAAAGCTAGATTTTCTAAACGATATTGAAGCAACTGATAAAAAGGAGCAATTAGAAGGAATGTTTATTTCTTGTGATGCTGCAATTGTTTTTGGTGAACGTCACGCAGATTTAGCTGAAGAATTAGCTAAAAATGAATCAGATTTAAATAGAAAAAAAGAACTTCAAAAAATAGCTGAAGTTTGTAGGTGGGTTCCGGCCAACGCTCCAAGAACTTTTTATGAAGCTATACAAATGTATTGGTTTGTACATATAGGAACTATTACCGAATTAAATGGTTGGGACGCCATGAATCCAGGTCATTTTGATCAGCATTTAACCCCTTTTTATGAAAAAGAAATTGCAGATGGAACTCTAACTCGTGATGAAGCAAAAGAATTATTAAGTTGTTTTTGGATAAAAGTAAATAACCACCCTGCACCTCCAAAAGTTGGAATTACCGCTAAAGAAAGTGGTACTTATAATGATTTTACGAATATAAATATTGGAGGTGTTAAAAGAAATGGGGCTGACGGTGTAAGTGAAGTTTCATATATACTATTAGAAATAGTTGAAGAATTACATATTCTTCAACCAGGAAGTTCTGTTCATATAAGTTCAAAAACTCCTGATCGATTTTTAAAAGAGGCTTGTAAAGTAATTCGTCAAGGTCATGGGTATCCTTCAATATTTAATCCAGATATTTATATTCCAGAAATGCTAAGGCAAGGAAAATCGCTAGAAGATGCTCGTGACGGAGGTTGTAGTGGTTGTATTGAAGTTGGTGCTTTTGGTAAGGAAGCTTATATTTTAACCGGCTATTTAAATGTTCCAAAAATTATTGAGATTACCTTGAATAACGGGATTAACCCAGTTACAGGAAAGGTAGTAAGTATTGAAACTGGAGATCCAAGAAATTTTAAAACGTATGATGAATTGTATAATGCCTTTCTAAAACAGTTAAATTATATTGTAAATCAGAAAGTATTAGTGAGTAATTATATAGATAGAATGTTTGCAAAATATAGCCCAGCAACTTTTTTATCGGTTGTTATAGAAGATTGTATTAGCAAAGGAAAAGATTATTATAACGGCGGACCACGATATAATACAAATTATATTCAATGTACTGGTTTGGGAACTGTAACAGATAGTTTGGCGGCGTTAAAAAAGCATGTTTTTGAAGATAAATCATTTTCAATGGATGCTATTTTAAAAGCAGTTGATCAAAATTTTGAAGGAGAAGAAATAATGCGTCAAACCATTATTAATAACACACCTTTTTATGGTAATGATGATAATTATGCTGATGATATTGCATTGAAAGTGTATAACGATTTGTTTGATGTAATAGATGGAAAACCAAATATAAAGGGAGAAACTTTTCATTTAAATATGTTGTCTACTACTTGCCATGTTTATTTTGGGAAAGTGATGGGAGCAACGCCAAACGGTCGTTTAGCTCAAAAATCGATTTCTGATGGAACTTCACCATCTCACGGAGCGGACATTAACGGACCTTCAGCAGTTATAAAATCATTAACTAAAATAGACCAAGTAAAATCTGGCGGCACATTATTAAATCAACGTTTTTTACCTAGTTTGTTAAAACGGGATGAAGATATTAATAAGTTAGGAAATTTGATAAGATCTTATTTCGCTTTGGGTGGCCATCATATTCAATTTAATATTGTAGATACAGCAACATTGCTTGCGGCACAAGAAAACCCAGAAGATTACAAAGATTTATTAGTGAGAATGGCTGGTTATAGTGATTATTTTAATGATATGAATGCTGATTTACAGCAAGAAGTAATTGATAGAACTGAAAACGAATCGTTTTAAATGAGTACAGGTTTAATTTTCGATATAAAAAAATACGCCATAAATGATGGTCCAGGAATTAGATTAACAGTCTTTTTTAAGGGATGTAATTTGCAATGTAAATGGTGTCATAACCCAGAAAGTATATCTCCAAAAGTTCAAAAAATGTATTCAGCTTCAAAATGTATTGGTGCTGTTAAATGTATTGAGAATTGTCCAAATAATGCCCTAGAATTAACTAAAAATGGCATTGTAACAAATTATGATATATGTAATTTATGTGGAAAATGTGCTGAAGTTTGTCCAACAAAAGCCTTTGAAATGTTAGGTTCAAATATTCCTATTTCAGATTTAATGATGCAAATTGATAATGAAGCAATTTTTTTCGATCAGTCTAATGGTGGAGTTACATTTTCTGGGGGTGAACCTTTAATGCATTATGAATATTTATTGGAAGCATTGAAAGAGTGTGGTAAGCGATTTTATCATAGAGTTGTTGATACTGCAGCTTATGCAAAGCAAGATTTATTGTTAGAAGTTGCAAAATATACTGAATTATTTTTGATTGATTTGAAAGTGATGGACACTGAAATTCATAAAAAATTTACGGATGTTGGCAATGAAAAAATACTCTCAAATATTGTTGAATTAGCAAAAACCAATTGTGATATTGTATTTAGAATTCCATTAATTAAGGGTGTAAATTCTGATGAAGAGAATATAAAAAAAACCGCTCTTTTCATAAATTCACTTCAAGGAGGCAGAAATAAAATAAACATTTTAGCATATCATGGTATTGCTGAAAATAAACATTCAAAATTAGGCACTTCAGAAAATTTTATAAATTTTGAAACACCTAATGAGATTGAAATTAATAATGCTATTTCAATTTTTAAAAGCTATGGGATTGTTGCTACATTAGGCGGCTAAAATTGCTTTAATTTCAAAAATAATTAATTTAAAAAGTATGGTAAAACAATTATTAGATTAAATTTTATTTAGGTTAAGATATTTTTCTAAAATAGGAGCTAATGCTGTTTTCTTTATTGGTTTAGAAACAAAAGCATCACAGCCTGCTTGAAGAGATTTGTTTAAATCTTCTCTTGTTGAATATGCTGTTTGCGCTATAATAGGTATTGTAGGATTTATGGCTTTTATTAATTTTGTAGCTTCATATCCATTCATTTTTGGCATTTTTATATCCATTAAAATTAGATCAATAGCTGAATTGTTTTTAAATATTTCAACTGCTTCTAATCCGTTTTTAGCATGTAAAATGGTACAATCTAATTTAATAAAATCTTGAATTAAAATTTCTAAAAACAAATAATTTACTTCTTCATCTTCAACTATTAGCAGCGTAGGTTTAATCTTATTAATCTTATTAGAGATTATTTTTTTAGCGCTATTAAAATTAGGATTTGTTGGCTTGTAGGGAATAATTACGGTAAAAGTAGCTCCTTTACCTTTTTCAGATTCTAGCTTAATAGTTCCATCTAACAATTCAGAATTTTCTTTTGCTATAGACAAGCCTAAACCTAAACCACCAGTTTTTTTAGATAGCTCTTTTTCTTCTTGCGAAAATCTATCAAAAATTGAGCGTTGGTTATCTTTGTTTATGCCAACACCAGTATCTTTTACATAAATTTCTAACTGAGCTGGTTGGTTAGTATTAAGAACATAGCCAAAATCAATATGGCCTTCATTTGTAAATTTAAATGCGTTTTCTAATAAATTACTTAATATTTTATTTAGTTTTAATTCATCAGTATAAATAGTGCTTTCTGTATCTAAAAGTCCTTTTTTTAGATATAAAGGGATTTTATTTTCTTTAGCTTTTATTTCAAAAATTGAAAATAATTGAAGCATTATTGTGTTTAAACATACTTCTTTGTTTGATGCGGTAACTTGTTTTGTGCCAAGTTTTGATATTTCTATAATATCGTCAATTACATGCATTAATTGATGACCACTATTTTTTATAATACTTCCAAAATATTTTCGCTTGTCTTCAGTTGTGTCAGAATCGCATAACATTTCCGAAAAACCTAAAATACCATTTAATGGTGTTCTAATTTCGTGCGACATATTGTTTAAAAATTCTGTTTTTAACAGGTCACTTTCTTTAGCTTTTTTAATGGATGCTAATAGTTGTTTGTTTTGTGATTTAAGTTTTTCTTCGGCATCTTTTAATTCCGAAATGTTTATAATAGAGACAATTACCTTAAAATTAGCATCACTAACTAATTTAAGAATAACTGAAATAGAAGTGCCATTACTTTTTATAAATGTAGTTTCTTTTATTAATTCCTTTTTATCGGTGCAAATAGTTACCAATGTCTCATTGAATGTTTTTAGTTTTTCATTATTGAAGTTTTTACTCAAATGAGAAATAAATTCACTTTTAGTAGTTACACCAAGAATACTGAGTGCATTATAATTAACATTTAATATTTTTAGTTTTGAGTGACATTTATTAGCAAAAGCATCGTTTTCATCTAAATATGTTTTTAAATCAGTAAAAAGTGGTTTCTCTTTTTCTATTAAGTTTTTAATTTCTGAATAATCTTCTTCCCAAATAGCTACTGGGCTTTGTTCAAATAAATTTAAATAACGGTTTTTACTATCTAAAAGCAATCTATTATTTTTAGATAATTCATTGCTTAATTGTTCTAATTTAATATGCTGTTCTTTAAGTTTTTCTTCAGCTAGTTTTTTTTCAGTAATATCTTCTTTTATTGCTAAGTAATTTATAATAGTGCCATTATCATTTATTATGGGTGAAATAGTTGCTTGTTCCCAAAAGAATTTGCCATATTTTGTTTTGTTTTTAAACTGTCCGGTCCAAGTATTTCCCGAAGTAATAGTTTTCCACATTTTATGATAAAATCCTTTGGAATGCACTCCAGAGTTAACAATTCTGGGGTTTAGACCAAGTACTTCTTCAGCAGTATAACTAGTTAGTTCAGTAAATTTAGGATTGGTGTATACTATGTTTCCATCTGTGTCAGTAATTATAATAGTATTAGCACTTTGCTCTACTGCAGTTGATAGCTTTTTATTCTCAATTTCAGTTTCTTTACGTTCAGTTATATCACTGTTTATACCACTAAATCCTATTAAATCGCCATTATTATTTAAAATTGGTGAAGCATTACTTTCAAGGTATCTATAACTTCCATCTTTATGAATCCATTTAACTTCCCAGTTTCTCCAGCCTTGCTTAAGTTTTGCATACTCTATGGATTTTAAGATAACGCTTTTTTTGTCTGAATTATGAATGAGTTTAATGTTATTTATTCCAAAAAGTTCTTCGGGTAAGTAACCTAAAATTTGTTTAATTTTCGGATTGTTATAGGTAGAAACTCCATTCATATCTACTTCCCAAATCCAGTTTGATGAGTTTTCTACAAGTGTTTTAAATCGATCCTCACTTTTAAATAGAGCATTTTTAGCGTGTGTTTTTTCGGTAATATCATCTATAGCTGTCTCTTATACACATCT
>SDWL01000130.1 GCA_004195315.1 Lutibacter sp. | reverse complement strand
AAACAATATATAAACGCCATTATCAGGTGCAAAATGAATTGTTTTTCCACTGTGAATGGCATCACTATTTTTTCGATAATTCAACACTTTTTTCAAAAAAGATTGCATTTCAATCTGATCATTTGATAAGCCTTCTCCTGTAAAAACATTTACATTATCTCCATTCCAGCCTCCAGGAAAATCGGTTCTAATTAAACCGTGATCACCAGGTTTTGCTGTGTCATTCATTAAAATTTCAGTACCATAATATATTTGAGCAATTCTTGGTAAAGCTAACATATAGCCCAAAGCCATTTTGGTTTTAACAATGTCTTCATTTAATTCTGTGAAAATTCTACTTTTATCATGATTATCGAGAAAAATCATAATATCACTTGGATTGTTGTAAGAAAAGTCGTTTGCCAAACCTTCATATATTTTCACAAAACCAGTTCCCCAAGTTTCTTTTTCGTTTAAAGCATCAACAATTAATTTTTGCATTGCAAAATCCATCGTTGAAGTTAAATTAGATTTATAACCATCTTTGTTTTTTGCGCCATCTTGCCAATATCCAATTAATAATGGATTATAACTCCACTCTTCTCCTACAATACTAAAATTTGGATACTCATTCATAATTGCTCCCGCCCAATCTGCCATAAATTCTTTGTCTGGATACGGATAAGTATCTTGTCTAATTCCACCTAAATCTAAGGTTTCAATCCACCAAATACTATTTTGAATAAGGTATTTTGCTAATAAAGAATTGTTTTGGTTTAGATCTGGCATTGTTGGTACAAACCAACCTTCACGCATTAGTTTTTTATCTTTTTCTGCTGCATAGCTATCTTGATTGGTAGTTCTTCTATGGTTTGTTGTAACTAAATTATTGTTTAAAAATTCATTTTGATAATTCACCCAATCATTTGCCGGTAAATCTTTCATCCACCAATGTTCAACACCACAATGATTTGCAACTTGATCCATGATAAGTTTAATACCTTTACTTTTCGCCTTTTCGCTCAATTCTATATACTCTTCTAAAGTCCCAAA
This sequence comes from Lutibacter sp., assembly GCA_004195315.1. Lineage (GTDB taxonomy): Bacteria > Bacteroidota > Bacteroidia > Flavobacteriales > Flavobacteriaceae > Lutibacter. The sequence continues at coordinate 5,208 of SDWL01000130.1, read as the reverse complement.
ACGTGGGTCTACTTGATAAAAATCTGTCATTGCATACCCATGATACGATTGAGATTTCATATCATTTATTAATAAAGGGCAAGGCCAAATTGCCGTAAAACCCATTTCATTTATATAATCTAAATGATTTGTAATTCCTTTTATATCTCCACCATGACGAGCATAATCATCTTTCCTATTGATTTTTTCTTCTTTTAAACCTTTTACTATATCATTAGATTCATCTGCATTTGCAAAACGATCTGGTGTAATTAAATAAACGGCATCAGAACTACTAAAACCTTCTCTTAGTTTTGAATCTTTACCACGAGTTTTTAATTCATATTCAATAGAAAAATTATTACTTTTTCCTTTTTTTAAAAAATTGATTTTAAATGTTCCAGAAACTGCATTGGTTAAATCTAAATTTAAAAACAAATAATTTTCATTTTCTGTTTTTTTTACAGTCACTAATTTTATATTTTCATTTTCAATTGAAGGATTATATTGTGATATATTTTTACCATAAATCATCAATTCTAATTGTGGGTTATTCATTTCAACCCACCAATAAGGAGGTTCCACTTTATTTATTTGTGAAAACATTGAAACACTAAAAAGTAATAGAAAAATAAAAATTGCTTTTTTCATCTTAAGAAATTATTAGAAACTAAATTCCTGCTTTACTTCAACCATATTCGGTACATGTAAAACAGGAATAAAAATTTATTTAAACTGTTATCATATTATTTGGTACTACAGTGATGGTTTTATTATTTACTTTTATTTGTAAGTCTTTTGTTCCTTCCAATTCAAAAGTAGTTTCTGATTGATTTACTTTTATTTTTAGAATTTGATTTCTATAAATAATTGTAAATGAATATGATTTCCACTGTTCTGGAATTTGAGGATTAAATGATAAATTACCATCTACACACACACGCATACCTCCAAACCCTTGTACAATGGACATCCAAGTTCCTGCCATACTTGTAATATGGCAGCCTTCGTCTACTTCGTGATTGTAATCATCCAAATCTAAACGAGATGTGCGTACGTATTGTTCATATGCTTTGGGCATTCTATCAATAGAAGCTGCTAAAATTGAATGTACACAGGCCGATAATGAGGATTCATGAACTGTTAATGGTTCATAAAAATCAAAATGACGTTCTAATTCTTCTTTGCTGAATTCACTTTCAAATAAATACATTCCTTGTAGAACATCTGCTTGTTTTATATAGCAAGAACGTAAAATTCGATCCCAAGACCATTTTTGATTTATTGGGCGTTCAGATTTTGGTAATTCACTTGCAGGAATTAATTCTTTGTCTAAGAAGTTGTCTTGTTGTAAATAAACATTGTGTTCTTCACTAAATGGAAAATACATATTTTCAGCAACTTTAAGCCATTCTAAAGTTTCCTCTCCTGTTAAATTAGTTTGTTTAATAACCCTTTCAAAATCTTCAGAATAACTATCTCTAACTTTATTTAAACAATCTACTGCATATTCTATACACCATTTTGCTAAATAGTTTGTATAATAGTTATTATTAACATTGTTTTCGTATTCATTAGGTCCGGTAACACCTAAAATAACATATTGGTTTTTTGCCTTTGAAAAATTAGCTCTTTGATGCCAAAAACGAGCAACAGCAATAATAACTTCTAACCCATATTTTGGAATGTATTCAAAATCTTGTGTATAATTTACATAATTATAAATTCCATAAATCATGGCTCCATTTCTATGAATTTCTTCAAAAGTAATTTCCCATTCGTTATGACATTCTTCACCATTCATAGTTACCATCGGGTACAATGCAGCGCCATTTTTAAACCCTAATTTTTCGGCGTTTTCAATAGCTTTATCTAACTGATTGTAACGATATAACAGTAAATTTTTAGCTACATCTGAACTTTTTGTTCCCATATAAAAAGGAATACAGTAAGCTTCAGTATCCCAATAAGTACTTCCCCCATATTTTTCACCCGTAAAACCCTTTGGTCCAATATTTAAACGTGCATCCGTTCCCATATAGGTTTGATTTAATTGAAAAATATTAAATCTGATTCCCTGTTGAGCTTTAACATCACCTTCAATGATAATATCAGATGTGTTCCAAATTTCAGCCCAAGAATGTTTTTGAAGTTTTAATAATTTTTTAAATCCTATTAAACTTGCCTCTTTCACATTCTGAAGAGAAGCATCTAATAATTCATCATTATTATAATTTAATGAACTAACATAACTTCCATATTTGTAAATTGTAGCGGTATCGCCTTCTAATACATTAACTTTATAAGTGTATGTTAGTGATTTATCTTCAATTTTAGTTTCTTGTAAAACATTAATTTTTTTATTATTTAACTCTAATAAAATTTCCATTGCTGTTACCACATGGAATTCTGTTTTTAGGGTTTTAGCATAAATACAGCCATTATTTTCAGCATCAACAACCTGCAAAATTTTCCAAAAATACTCATCATAATTAGAGTCTTCATTTACAATACTAGCATCTAAATATGGTGAAAAAGTAATTTCTCCTGAAAAATTTATAGCTTTTACACTGTATTCTATGGCTCCAATCTCATTCAATTCAATACTAATAAGTCTTTTTGTGTTTACTTGAATTTCCTCTCCTGTTTTAAGTGTAGCATTAAAAGATCGACTTAACCATCCTTCTTTCATATTTAGCTCTCTTCTAAAATTGGAAACTTTACACAAATTTAAGTCTAAATTAGTCTTGTTAATTTCAATGTGAATACCAATCCAATTTGGTGCATTCAATACTTTTGCAAAATACTCTGGATATCCATTTTTCCACCAACCGACTCTTGTTTTATCTGGGTAATAAATACCTCCAATATAACTTCCTTGAAGTGTTTCTCCAGAATAGTCTTCTTCAAAATTGGCACGTTGGCCCATTGCTCCATTTCCAATACTAAACAGGCTTTCAGAAGCTTTTACATTTTCAACATCGAAAACATCCTCTATTATTGACCATTTATCGGCAACTATATAATTCTTGTTCATTTTTCTATTTCATTATGTTTTTTAAAAAGTCAGCTGTAAAACCGTTAGTATCTTTTAACACATACGTAGCTTCTCTTAATAATTCGGCATCGCCAATTCCTATACTCATCATTTTTGCTGCATTTGCAGCTTCAACACCGGCAATAGCATCTTCAACCACTACACAGTTTTCTGGTTTCATATTTATTTTTTGAGCACCAATTAAAAATACTTCTGGGTCTGGTTTAGCTTTAGACACATCATTCCCGTCAACAATAGCTGCAAACCTTTCAATTAATCCTACTTTTTCAAGAATTAATGGCGCATTTTTACTTGCTGAACCCAAAGCGTATTTTACACCCTTGGAATCTAAATAATTTAATAACTCATTAATTCCTGGCAAAATTTCTTTATCAGTCATTTTATTTACATAGCCCAAATACTCTGTGTTTTTTTGAACTAAAAAAATTTGTTTTTGTTCTTCTGACAATTCAACTTTTCCAAGATTTAACAAAATTTCTAGCGATTGAACTCTGCTTACCCCTTTAAGTAATTCGTTTTGTTCTTCCGTAAAATCGAATCCTAAAGAATTTGCTAAATTTCTCCAAGCTAAATAATGATACTTTGCCGTATCAACTATAACGCCATCTAAATCAAATATAAAACCTATTTCTTTTTTCATTTATTTATCTATTATTACTACATCATCAACATCATTAACTTTTACTACCAACAATGCTGCAATTAATAATGATACACCACTAATTACTAATGCATATATTGGGTTCCCTCCATAAAAATATTTTACTATTGGTCCACCTATCACTGCATTTATTATTTGTGGAATTACAATAAAGAAGTTAAAAATCCCCATATATACACCCATTTTTTTAGCTGGAATAGAACCTGCTAAAATTGCATACGGCATTGCTAAAATACTAGCCCAAGCTATTCCTATTCCAAACATTGATAAGAATAACCAGTTTTCGTTGGGTACAAAATAAATTGAAATAAGGCCTAAACCTCCAAAAATTAAACCCATTGAATATGTCATTTTTCTACCAATTTTTTTAGCTATTGCTGGTAAAAAGAATGCGTATACTGCTGAAACAGCGTTGTAAGCACCAAATAAAACTCCAACCCAATCACCTGCAGTTTGATATGCCTTACCGTGATCATCTAATGACAAACCATAAATGTGATGTGCAATTGCTGGAGTAGCGAATACCCACATACCAAACAAACCAAACCAAGAGAAAAATTGAACAGAGCTCAATTGCTTCATTGTTAAAGGCATTTTCTTAAAATCAGAAAAAATATTTAATAAGCTTGATTTTTCTTCTTCCTCTTCTTCCTTCTCACCTTCATTAATAGCAAATTGTGCTAATTCTTCTGGAGAATATTCTTTAGTTGTAAATACAGTAATTAAAATACTAATTACTAAAACTGCTGCTCCAATAATAAATGAAAGTAATAAGTTTAAAGGCACTTCACCTTCTGCAGCATTATTTGAAACTCCAAACCAATTTGCTAAAGCGTATGGTAACCAAGAACCAATTACGGCTCCAATGCCAATTAAAATAGTTTGAACACTAAAACCAAGTGTCCTTTGATCTGAAGGTAATAAATCTGCAACTAATGCTCTAAATGGTTCCATCGCTACATTAAACGATGCATCCATTATCATAAGCATACCAGCTCCAACCCATAAAGCAGGCATAAATGCAGTAAACATATCTGCATTTGGCATTAAAACTAATCCAGCTGCAGCTAATAAAGCTCCAACTAAAAAATATGGTCGTCTTCTACCAAGTTTAGTCCAAGTTCTATCACTATAATAACCAATTATTGGTTGAACTATTAAACCTGTTAATGGAGCTACAACCCAAAACCAAGAAAGTTCATGTACATCAGCACCAAAAATTTGTAATATTCTACTGGCATTGGCATTTTGCAGTGCAAAACCCATTTGTATTCCTAAGAATCCGAAACTCATGTTCCAAATATCCCAGAAACCTAGTTTCCGTTTTTCCATATATGTAAAAATTAAAAATTAACAATACAAAGCATTATTGCTTTATTTGTTTGGTGTGAAGTGTGTGAAAATAGTACTGTAAAATCTCTTTTACGAAGCAAATATATAATTTAATTTTACAAACATTTTTTCATTTATAAAATACTATTCAAAAACAAAAAAACCTTGTGCAAATGCA
>SDWL01000129.1 GCA_004195315.1 Lutibacter sp. | reverse complement strand
AGATGTGTATAAGAGACAGGTAGTATATAGTTTATCATTTTTCAGTCTTTTTATCGTTAATAGCTTCTAAAATTGTTTCTAATTCGTTAATGTCAACATCATTTTTATTTACAAAAAACGACACCATACTTTTAAAAGAACCATCAAAATAACCATCTACTAATTTGTTTAAAGTTTGGTTACTATAATCTGCTTTCTTCACCAAAGGAAAATAAATATAACCTCTACCTTTTGCTTTATGAGCTACAAAATCTTTTGTTTCTAATATTCTAATAATGGTAGAAACTGTATTGTATGCTGGCTTAGGTTTTGGTAATTGATCAATTATATCTTGCACTGAAGCTTCTTTTAATTCCCACAAAACCTGCATAAACTGCTCTTCTGCTTTTGTTAATTGTTTATCCATTTTATTAACTAAGTTTTTAGTTCAACAATACAAATATAACTAAATGTTTAGTTTAAACTAATTTTTTAGTTGATATATTATAAATGTTATTTGTTTTCTTTTAAAATATACTTTGAAACCCTAAATTCGCGTATGGATATATTTTTACTTATCATCGGATTTTCATTTGCCTTATTAGGAATTATAGGATCATTTTTACCCGTATTACCAGGACCTCTAACAAGTTGGGTTGGATTATTGATACTTCATCTTACAAATTCCGTACCAATGAATTGGACTTTCTTAGGCATTACATTAGCAATTGCAGTTATTATTTGGATAATAGATTATTTTATCCCGGCAATGGGAACTAAAAAATTTGGAGGAACACGTTATGGAGTTATTGGAACAATGCTTGGTTTAATTATAGGTTTACTATCTCCTATTCCTTTTGGAATTATTATTGGCCCTTTTATTGGTGCTTTTATAGGAGAAATGATTCACGATAATAAAAATTCAGGAAAAGCACTAAAAGCTGCTTTTGGTTCTTTGCTTGGTTTTTTAACCTCTGCTTTTATGAAGTTTATTGCAGCTATTATTTTTACAGGATTATATATATCTAAATTTTGGGAATATAAAGATGCCTTTTTTAGTTTTTCATCATAAAGCAACTTGTTTTAAAATAAAAAAAGCGTCCCGAATTCGGGAAGCTTTCCATTGGTTTTAAAAAAACCTGACGCTATTAACGTCAAACAACACAACTAAACCACATTTAAATGTGGCAAGCAAATATATAAATTTTTATTTGAATTCAAATTCTAAACACTTTTTCTTTTGAAATCACATATTTTTCTGAATTGATTGTATCTTTGCAAACTGTTATTCCAAATTAATTTTTAAAAACCGTATAATGCAATTATCACCGCTTGAAATAATTAGAAGAGACTCTTTACAAAAACTACGTGAATTAGGCATAAACCCTTATCCAGCAGAAGAATTTAAAACTACAGCAACAATTCAAAAAATAACATCAGATTTTGATGCTTTTGAAGGAAAAGAAGTTGTTTTAGCAGGAAGAATGATGAGCCGTAGAATTATGGGAAAAGCCTCTTTTGCAGAATTGAAAGATGCAAGTGGAAGAATGCAAATTTATATTAATCGCGACGAAATTTCTTCAGAAGAAGATCCAACTATGTACAATACTGTTTTTAAAAAACTATTGGACATGGGAGATATTATTGGTGTTAGAGGTGTCGTTTTTAAAACTCAGGTTGGTGAAATTTCAGTAAATGTTAAAGAATTAACGGTTTTAGCTAAAAGTTTGCGCCCATTACCTGTTGTAAAAACAGATGCTGATGGAAAAGTACATGATGCTTTTGCCGATAACGAACAAAGATACAGAAGAAGATATGTAGATTTAATTGTGAATGATCACGTTAAAGAAACTTTTATAAAACGCACCAAAATAACCAATTCTATGCGTGATTTTTTTAATGAACGTGGTTATTTAGAAGTTGAAACACCTATTTTACAACCTATTCCAGGTGGAGCAGCTGCTCGCCCTTTTATGACTCATCACAATGCATTAGATATGCCATTGTACTTAAGAATTGCCAACGAATTATATTTAAAACGTTTAATTGTTGGTGGTTTTGATGCTGTTTATGAGTTTGCAAAAGATTTCAGAAATGAAGGAATGGACAGAACTCATAATCCAGAATTTACAGTAATGGAATTGTATGTTGCATACAAAGACTACAACTGGATGATGGATATGACTGAAGAGTTGTTAGAGAAAATTGCAATTGATACTAACGGTACAAGTGAAGTTCAAATAGGTAAAAATCAAGTTAGTTTTAAAGCCCCATACCCAAGAGTTCCAATATTAGAGGCTATCAAAATCCATACTGGTTTTGATGTAGCTGGTATGAAAGAAGATGAATTAAGAAATGTTTGCCGAAAAGTAGGTATTGAAGCTGACGAAACTATGGGAATTGGTAAAATGATTGATGAATTATTTGGCGAAAAATGTGAACACTTATACATTCAACCAACATTTATTACAGATTATCCAAAAGAAATGAGTCCTTTAACTAAAGAACACAGAACAAATCCAGATTTGACTGAGCGTTTTGAATTAATGGTAAACGGAAAAGAATTAGCAAACGCATATTCTGAGTTAAACGATCCAATTGATCAACGCGAGCGTTTTGAAGATCAAATGAAATTATCTGCAAAAGGTGATGATGAAGCTATGTTTATAGATCAAGATTTTATTCGTGCCTTAGAATATGGAATGCCTCCAACTTCAGGAATTGGAATTGGAATTGACCGTTTGGTGATGTTTATGACCAACAATGCCTCTATTCAGGAAGTTTTATTCTTCCCTCAAATGAAACAGGAGAAAAAAGCACCTTCTATTGAATTAAACGATGAAGAAAAAGCAGTTTATGAAATTTTGAAAAAAGTTGAGAAAATTACTTTAGCTGATTTAAAATCTCAAAGTGGTTTAAGCAATAAAAAATGGGATAAAACTATGAAAGGTTTATCTAAATACAATATTGCAAAAGTTAACAATACAGATGAAGGATTATTTGTTGAAATAGTATAAAATAAATTGTCATCCTTAGCTTGTCGAAGGATCTCGCATATTAAAAAGGAACTACTTAATTGTAGTTCCTTTTTTGTTTGCAGATTGTAGCAGATAGATACTTATTCTTGGTCACGATTTGGTCGCATACATTTTATAAAGGAAAATTCAGAGGGGAATTTTACATTCCTTTTTTATCAAGAATTTTTTCAATTTCATCCATTACACGTATCATGGAATCAATTGTTTTATCAAAAGCTTCAGAACCTTTCATATCTATCCCTGCCTTTTTTAATAATTCAATTGGGTAATCTGAACCTCCAGAACCTAAAAATGCTAAATAATTTTCAAGTGCTCCCTCTTCTTTATTCAACACCTTTTCTGCAAGAGAATTAGAAGCTGTAAACGATGTGCTGTATTGATACACATAAAAATTATAATAAAAATGAGGTATATAGCAGCTTCGTGCATTTTTAATTCGAATTCGGCAAATTGTGTTTGACGAAACAATGTGCCTTTAAACCCATCGAGCCTTTCCATTAATAGGGATAATTTTACGCTGTCATCTGTTATGGTTTTCATCATATAATCAAATAACAAAACCTCATTAAAGGTAGCAGCCACTTCAGCTACAAAAATGGTGTAATTCGCAGTTGGATAAGGTTGGTTTTTGTTAGATAAATAGCTATGCATTGAGTGTCCCAACTCATGTGCCGTTGTACTAACATCTTCATATAAGCCATTATAATTTAGAAGAATGTAAGGGGCTGTATCATAATTACCTCCAGAATAAGCTCCTGATCTTTTTCCTTTAGTAGGATAAACATCAATCCATCTTTCATTAAATGCCTTTTCAACAATTGATGTATAGGATTTGCCAAGAGGTTTAAAGGCTTCTAGAATTATTTTTTGTCCCTCTTCATAATTATATTTAAGTTCAACTCCTTTTACACTTGGTGCATAGATATCTAAATATTTTAAGGTGTCCAATCCCATCATACGTTTTTTTATAGACAGGTATCTATGAAAAGCAGGTAAATTTTTATTTACATTTTTAACTAAAGAATGGTACACCTCGGTAGGGATGTTTTTAGGGGCGAGAGCAGCCTCCAAAGATGATTTGTAATTCCTTGCTGTTGCTTTATAAAGCCCAGCTTTAACTTGTCCTGAGAGCGTTTCACCAAAAGTGGCTTGAAATTTTTTGTAGTTGGTCCAGAATTCTTTAAATACAAGCTCACGGTCTTCTCTATTAGAAGTCGCCCTGTGTTTACTATAGCCCGCAGAAGATAAAACCACTTTTTCACCTGTACTTAAAGTAACTTCTGGATTTGGCATTTCTGCGTTTTGAAAAGTGCTATAAACAGATGAAGCTGTACCTGTAGCCATATTAGAAAGTGCTAAAATTCGTTCTTCAGGCTCGCTTAAAGTGTGTTTTTCCTGACGGAATAAATCTTTTAAGCCTTTTTCATAAATTTTGAGTTTGGGTTCTTCTTTAATAAACCCTTCGATTACCGACCAGTCAGTACTTAGAATTTCAGGGCTAATAAAAGCAACTTTTGAAGAATAGTCTGTAAAAAGTTGTTGCAATTCTTTCTTCATCCCGGAATACTTCATATTTCTTGTGTCAATATCAGAAGGCATATTGGCATAGAGAAAAAGTTTGCTTGCTTCTCGATTTATTTTAGTAGATAACTCAAAACAGTCTAATAAACTACTAGCCGATTGTGTGAGTTGTCCTTTGAACTTTTCCATTTCAGGTAACTGCTTAATTACCTTCTCTTTTGCCTCCATCCAAGCATCCTCGGTTTTATAGACATCAGTTAGATTCCACTTATATTTTTCATCAATTTCAGTTCGATCTGTTTGTCCTACAATTTCTAGATTAAAAGTCAGTACTAACAAAAACGATAGCACGAACATCATATTATTTGTTCTCATAAAATTTTATCTTAATTATTTATAATCATTACTCAAAATGACTTTTAATTGAGTGCGTTAAAATTAATATAATATTACCAATATTTAAATGCTCGGTTTAGTTTATATTAATTCTATATAATAGAGCCTCGAAATATTATAGTGAATGTAAAGCCAAAGATTCTTTTTTTGTTAAACATGAATTCAATTGTGGATTCTCGTATTAAGGCAGGCTTTGAAATTAAATTAGCAAACATCTCCAATTATTTAATTTCAATACAATTTAAAAAGTAACTATTTAAGTGTAGCTACTTTTTTAGGTAAATAATTTTAAATTAAAAACCGTTAAAAGATTTCATTTTAAACTTAATCTTGGAGATATATTTTAAAAAAATTAATAATTATAATCCAGCTGCTCCCCTTCCGATTTTGCAATTACAACAGCTCCACAACTATCACTCCAAACATTCACTGAAGTACGAAACATATCTAATATTCTATCAACTGCCAAAATTAAACCAACACCCTCTAAAGGTAAATTAACAGCAGATAATACCACCGTAATCATTACTAAACCAGCCATAGGAATTCCTGCTGCTCCAATTGAAGCAAGAAGAGCTGTTATTACAATTATAATTTGCTCTCCAATTCCTAAATCGATACCATAAGCCTGAGCAATAAAAATAGCTGCTACACATTCATACAATGCCGTTCCATCCATATTTATAGTAGCTCCAAGTGGTAGCACAAAACTCGTAATTTTATTTGAAGCACCTGCTTTGTTTTCAACAGCTTCCATTGTTAATGGCAATGTAGCTGAAGATGATGAAGTTGAAAAAGCCGTTAATAAAGGAACTAACATTGCTTTAACATGTGTAACTGGATTTATTTTCCCTATAAAATTTAAAATTAATGGAAGGGTAATAAAACTATGTATCATCAAAGCGCCAACAACACATATCATATAAAGGCCAAGTTTTCCTGCAACTTCCAAAATATCGCTTTGCTTCATTATTTGAAGGGCAACAATTCCAAATACACCATACGGCGTGAATTTTATAACAAATTCCGTTATCTTCATCATTAATTCAAAACCTCCATTAGATAACCTAATATAAAATTTCCTATTCTTTTTTGAAATATTATTAATAAATAAACCAACTAAAATTGCAAAAAATATCACAGAAAGCATTTGGTTTTCAACCATGGCTTTAAACACATTAGTTGGAATAATTTGAATTAGAGTTTGCCCAAAAGATTCAGAGGCCAACGATAATCCTTCAACTTCTTCCACAAATCCCAAATCGGCGCCAATACCTGGTTTTATTAAATTTACCATCATTAAACCAGTAACAATTGCAAAAAAACTTGTTGAAATATAATAGGAAATAGTTTTTAAACCTATGTTACCTAATTTTTTTAAACTTCCAATATTCACAATACCAGAAATAATAGATGTTAGAATTAATGGTACAATTACCATTTTTAAAGCTCTCATAAACAAATCGCCCATCCAACTAATATATTTTACATATTGAGGTAACCACAATCCCATTACTATTCCTAAGACAAGTGCTATTGCAATTTGCCAATGAAGTTGAATTTTAGCCATAATATTATTTTTTAAGTAAATTAAAGTTACATATTTTATTTTGACTTTAGAATTACAACAACTTTTCAACCTACCCCATATCAACTACTTATCGTTTCTTTCAATATATCAAGAAAGGTTTACCTTAACAAAAAAAGGAGTTACTACATTTACACGTACATTCCAAGAAACATTCATATTTCATAAAGTATGTAACTGGAGAAAGTGAAAAACATTTGTATAAATGAAAAACAACTGAAACATTTGCTCTATACAAGAGGGATTATTTATTTATAAATTTAAAATGGCTTCAATAAAATTTCAATTAGTAGAAGAGAACTAAAAGTAAATTCGCAGATATTAGCAGATACCATCATCGTTTAGGTCATGAAATAATCAGAGATCTAATCTAAACACTTATTATGAATAGTGCTTATAATAGTTTCATAATTTTCAAGATATTCTTTCCACAAATAAAATTAGAAAAAAACAATTATCAACATTTAAAAAGTAGCTATCCAATCCTATTAAAAGAATTAAAAACACAAAGCTATTTAAGTAATAAAAAATGGAATAAAACCTTAAAGTACTTAACTAAAAATAATTTAGCAAAAGTTAACAATACTAATTACGGTTTGTTTGTTTCGCTATAAACAAATTAGATAAGTCATGCTGAACTTGATTCAGTATCTTATCTAATTAGAAAAAAACTTCTTAATTATAGTTCCTTTTTTCTTAAATAAGATATGTTACGCTAACATAATACAGTAATTAAATTATTAAATACTAAATTATTTCTTTTCAATTAGTTAAATTTGATAAAATTTAAAAATTCAAATAAATTATGAGGAAATATTTTATCTCAGCTACGTTTAAATCACTAGTTGTCTGCTCGTTAATTATTTTAACAAGCTGTAATCAAAACGAAGAAAAAGCAGAAGCTATGAATGCAAATGTTTTATTAGAAGAATGGACAGGACCTTATGGAGGTGTTCCTGCATTTGATAAAATGAACATCAATGATGTTAAACATGCTCTTGAAGTAGGAATGCAACAAAATCTTGAAGATATTGATGCAATAACAGCCAATTCTGATGAGCCAACTTTTGAAAACACTATTGAAGCACTTGAAAAAGCTGGTAAAACACTTGATAGAGTACAAAGATATTATGGTATTTGGAGTGCTAATTTATCTTCTCCTGAATTTCGTAAAATTCAAGGTGAAATGGCGCCTGTTATGTCTGAGTTTAGATCAAAAATATCACAAAACACCGCATTATTTAATCGTATTAAAACAGTTTACAATAACTCTTTAAAAACGCCTCTTGAAGATGATCAACAACGAGTTGTACAACTAATTTATGAAGGATTTGCAATGAATGGAGCTGAACTAGATGACGAAAAAAAAGTACGCTATGCTGCTATTAATAAGGAACTATCTTCACTTTATACCAATTTTTCTAATAACATTTTAGCCGATGAAGAAAACTATGCCGTATACTTAACAGAAGATCAACTAAGTGGTTTATCTAAAGGTCTAGTTAAATCTATAGCTAAAATTGCTACAGAAAAAGAGCAAGATGGTAAATATGCAATTCCTAATACACGTTCTTATATGTCTCCATTCTTAACATATTCTGATGAAAGAGAATTAAGAAAAAAAGTTTGGGAAAATTATTATTCTAGAGGTGATAATGCTGATGAGTTTGATAATAATGAAAATGTAGCTAAAATTTTAAAGCTAAGAAAAGAACGTGTTGGTCTTCTAGGATATGATAACTATGCAGACTGGAGATTGCAAAACCGAATGGCAAAAAATCCTGAAAATGTAATGATTTTACTTAATGAAGTTTGGGAAGCTTCTACAGCCAGAGTTAAAGAAGAGGTTGCAGATATGCAAGCTTTAGCAAATGCTAATGGAGATAATATTACTATTGAACCATGGGATTATAGTTATTATGCTGAAAAGGTTAGAAAACAGAAGTACGACTTAGATTCTGATGAAGTAAAACAGTATTTACAATTAGACAAGCTTACAGAAGCTATATTCTTTGTTGCAAAAGAAGTTTTCAACTACAACTTTACTGCAGTTCCTGAAGGTACTGTTTCAGTTTTTCATGAAGATGTAAAGGTTTGGGAAGTGACTGACATTGCAACTGGTGAACACATTGGATTATTTTATTTAGATCCTTTTGCAAGAAAAGGAAAACGTTCAGGAGCTTGGGCAACTACTTATAGAAGTCATTCTACATTTGATGGCAAAAAAACAGTTTTAGCTTCAAATAATTCAAATTTTGTGAAGCCAGCACCAGGAGAGCCTCTTTTAGTTTCTTGGGATGATGCAACAACTTTTTTACATGAATTTGGTCATGCACTTCATTTCTTTGCTTCAGAAGTAAGATACCCAACCTTGAATGGAGGTGTAAGAGATTTTACAGAATTCCAATCTCAAGTTTTAGAACGATGGTTATCTACAGATAAAGTTATAAATCAATTTTTAGTACACCAAAAAACAGGTGAACCAATGCCTAAAGCACTAATTGATAAAATTAAAAAAGCTTCAACCTTTAATCAAGGTTTTTCAACTACTGAATATTTAGCTTCTGCTATTATAGACATGAAATTTCACATGGCTGACCCAACTAATATAGATGTTGATGCTTTTGAAAGAGAAACTTTAGCTGAAATGAATATGCCTAAAGAACTAGTTATGCGTCATCGCACACCACATTTTGGACATGTTTTTTCTGGTGAAGGGTATGCCACTGCTTATTATGGATATATGTGGGCAGATGTTCTTACAGCTGATGCATCTGAAGCATTTAGTGAATCTGCTGACGGATTTTATGATAAAGAATTGTCTGCTAAAATGGTGAAATATTTATTTGCGCCTAGAAACGCAATGGATCCAGCTGAAGCTTATAAATTATTTAGAGGAAGAGATGCTAAAATTGACGCACTAATGCGTGATAGAGGTTTCCCTATTAATAAATAAATAAACATTCTAAAGTGATACAAAAAAGGAATTACAGAAATGTAATTCCTTTTTTGTTTAAAAATTACTAACTTGTATCTTTAAATTATTTTATCACATTTAATTTTTAGCATTATGGTAAATAATATAACATTTCCGAACAAAAAAAATCTTACAACTACAATTCTATTAATATTTTTAATTATTGGGTTTCAAGATTATAGT
>SDWL01000128.1 GCA_004195315.1 Lutibacter sp. | reverse complement strand
AGATGTGTATAAGAGACAGAAATAGAGCCTATTCGTCTATTTTTTTGAATTTAATGTAGTAAATGTTACACAAGTCTGTGCTCTTTATTACAGTTAAAGTGTACAACCTCAATTACTTTTGTTCCATACTAAAAACAAAAACTATGCGAGTTCATTTTTACTTATTATTTCTACTATTCATTTTTAACTTTCTAATTATTAATGCTCAGCAAGAACAATCAATTTCTTTTGATGAAGTTTTAACTCAGGTTGAAAAGAACAACCATACCATTAAAATTTCTGAACAAGATTACAATGCTGCAAAGGCAGATTACAACCAAAGTAAGGCTATTTTTTTACCAAACATAACGGTATCTCATACTGCAATTACAACTACCAATCCTTTAATGGCATTTGGATCAAAACTAAATCAGGAAATTTTAACCCAGGCAGATTTTAATCCTGCACTTTTAAATGACCCTAATGGAATAAAAAATTTCTCAACAAAAATTGAAGTTCAACAACCAATTTTCAATGCAGACGGTATATTTATGCGAAAAGCAGCTAAAGCAAAAATGAGTGCGGTTGAATTACAATCGTTAAGAACAGCTGATTATATAAAATTAGAAGTTACTAAAGCATATATGCAATTACAAGTTGCTTATAAAGCTGTTGAAGTACTTAAAAAAGCAAAAGAAGCTGCTCTAGAAAATAAAAAAATAGCTGATAATAACTTTAAACAAGGCTATATGCAAAAAGCAGATATTCTTTCGGTTGAAGTTCATGTTACCGAAGTAGAAAATCAATTATTAACTACAAAAAGTAACGTTAAAAATGCTTCAGACTATTTATTGTTTTTAATGGGAGAAAATAATGATGCAACTTTAAAACCTTCTACAAATCTTGAAGCTCTAATAAATGTAGACTTATACAATGAGCAGCTTTCAGCTAACAGAGCTGATATTGAAGCTATGGAAAAAAGTTCTGAAGCATATACTAACATTCATAAAGCTAATAAAATGAGCTATTTACCTAAATTAAATGCTTTTGGAAGTTATGAATTGTATGATGATAAATTGTTTGGTACAAACGCTAAAGGTTATTTAGTTGGCGCTCAACTATCTTGGAATGTTTTTGATGGCTTTAAACGTGAAGGTAAAACACAAAAAAGCAAAGCTGAATTAGACAAAGCTGAACTAAGTTTAGATCAATACAAAAATCAAAGTCAGCTTGAATTTAACAAAGCCAAACGCCAATTAAAAGATGCTGAAAACAAATTAAAACTTACCAGTTTAGCCGTTCAACAATCAAACGAAGCATTGAGAATTAGATCTAACAGATTTGAACAAGGTTTAGAAAAAACATCCGATTTGTTAATTTCTGAAACTCAATATTTACAAAAACAA
Source organism: Lutibacter sp. (assembly GCA_004195315.1). Classification (GTDB taxonomy): domain Bacteria; phylum Bacteroidota; class Bacteroidia; order Flavobacteriales; family Flavobacteriaceae; genus Lutibacter. Next base: position 4,848 of record SDWL01000128.1, on the reverse strand, counting down.
TTAGAATATCTACAAACAGTTTTCAATTACAACTTCACGAAAGCTTACGTAGAATTTTTAACAAAATAAGTTCATCTTACATTTAAAACAAAAACATAAAAGATTTTAAAATTCTATAAAAATGAAAAACATTCTAAGAATAATAGCAATAGTAACACTAATTTTTACAACTAGTTGTGGAAAAGAAAAAAAGACAGTAGCTGATACTAGAGCAACTGTAAATGTTAAAGTAAGTACACCATCTTCAGAAAGTAACTCGTTTATTTCTGCTAGTGGAAAAGTTGAAGCCGTTCAAAATGCTAACCTTAGCACTCGTATGATGGGTTTTATAAATAACATTTCCGTTAATGTTGGTGATAAAGTATCAAAGGGGCAATTATTAATAAGTATTAATAGTGCTGATATTTCAGCCCAAAAAGCACAAGTTGATGCTTCAATTTTAGAAGCTTCTGCTGCATTTAATAATGCTGAAAAAGATTACCATAGATTTACCGCTTTATTTAAAGATAATAGCGCATCACAAAAAGAAATGGATGATATTTCTGCAAATTACGAAATGGCTAAAGCACGCTTAGAAGCGGCAAATCAAATGAAGAATCAAGTAAATGCACAATTATCGTATTCAAATATTACAGCTCCTTTTAGTGGTGTTATTACAGGTAAATTTGTAAATAAGGGCGATATGGCTAATCCTGGAATGCCTCTAATTAGTATAGAAACACCTGGGAACTATCAAATAATTTCAATGGTTCCTGAATTTGAAATTACATCCATAAAAAAAGGAACAAATGTAAATGTTGTTCTAAAATCTACAAATCAACTAATTATAGGTAAAGTAACTGAAGTTAGTACCTCAGCAAAAAACACTGGTGGACAATATTTAGTTAAAGTACTTTTAGACAAAACTGAAGTAAAATTGTTATCAGGTATGTACACATCTGTACAATTTCCTATTGAAAAAATTACTGATACTAAAAAGAAAATGGTTTTAGTTCCACAAAGTGTTCTGTTACATCAAGGTCAACTTACTGGAGTTTACACAATAGGAAATGAAAATGTTGCCATATTAAGATGGTTAAGAATAGGAAAATCTTTCGGTGATCAAGTAGAAGTATTATCTGGTTTATCAGCTAACGAACAATACATTGTTTCTGCCGACGGAAAATTGTACAACGGAGCAAAAGTTAGTATTCAGTAAACTAAAATTTGCGTTAGGGATAGAAGTGGAAATACTTTTTTTTATAAAAAAAGATTGAAACGAATAGCCCGACCCTGTTTTTTTTAACAGGGTAACGCCCAAAAATATAAAATTATGCAAGAAGGTATATCAGGTAAAATAGCCAATGTTTTCATCAATTCAAAATTAACCATTCTTTTAATGGTTGCCTTGATGGCAATTGGTATTTATAGTTCTTTTCTAATTCCGAGAGAAGAAGAACCACAAATTATTGTTCCAATGGCCGATGTTTTAGTTGGTTATCCTGGAGCAAGTCCAACGGAAATTGAAAGTCGTGTTGTAAAGCCATTAGAGAAAATTATTTCTAATATAAAAGGTGTTCAGCACGTGCATAGCATTGCTATGAGCGGACAATCTATGATGATTGTTCAATTTTACGTGGGTGAAAACACTGAAGATTCATACGTTAAATTGTACGATGAACTAATGAGACATCAAGGAATGTTTCCTCCAGGTGTTACGCAACCTTTAGTAAAAACACGTTCTATTGATGATGTTCCAATGCTTGGACTTACCTTTTGGAGTGAGAATTATGATGATTTTCAAATTAGACAAATTGCTGAAGAAGTAGTTTCAGAAATAGAAAAGGTAAAAGACGTTTCTATAACTAAAGTAATTGGTGGTAGAAACCGTCAGTTAAAAGTAGTTTTGGATAAAGATAAAATGGCTGAAAATGGTGTAGATGCACTAGGTATTATGCAAATGATACAAGCCAATAATAGCAGTTCACAATCTGGAAGTTTTTTAACAGGTGATCAGGAATATTTAATTACTACGGGTAAATTTTTAACTTCTGCTGAAGATGTAAACAATTTAGTTGTTGGAGTTTATAAAAATATGCCTGTGTATTTAAAACAAGTAGCAGAAATTATAGATGGGCCTTCTACACCATCAAACTATGTATCTTTTGGTTATGGAAAAGAAAATGAAAAATTTGCAAAAAATCCTGGAGAATATTCAGCAGTAACACTTTCAGTAGCAAAAGTAAAAGGTGCTGATGCAATGAAAATTTCAGAAAAGATTTTACAGAAAGTAGACCAGTTAAAACTTCACCTAATTCCTTCAGACGTTAAGGTAGAAGTTACAAGAAATTATGGAGAAACGGCTTCACATAAAGTTGGTGAATTATTACTTCATTTAGGTGTTGCTATTTTGGCTGTAACTATTTTAGTAATGCTTGCTATGGGATGGCGTGGTGGATTGGTGGTGTTTTTCTCAGTTCCATTAACATTTGCTTTAACTTTATTTAGTTATTATTTATTAGGTTATACTTTAAATAGAATTACTCTTTTTGCCTTGGTTTTTGTTGTAGGTATAGTTGTAGATGACAGTATTATTATAGCAGAGAATATGCATAGGCATTTTAAAATGAAACGATTGCCCTTTAAACAAGCTGCTATTTATGCTATTAATGAAGTAGGAAACCCAACAATTTTAGCCACCTTTACTGTAATTGCAGCAATCTTACCAATGGCTTTTGTATCAGGTATGATGGGACCTTATATGAGTCCAATGCCAATTGGAGCTTCAATTGCAATGATACTTTCTTTATTTGTAGCATTAACCGTTACTCCATATTTAGGATATCATTTATTACAAGAAAAAGAGGAACAAAAGCATAAAGAGGAAGAAGAAAATTTAGAATCTGGATGGATATATAAAATCTACAAAAAAACAGAGCAGCCACTTTTAGATAGTAGTAAAAAGAGATGGGTAATGTTGGGTATTACTGGAATCTTGTTAATAGGATCTGTGTTAATGTTTTTTACTAAATCTGTAGCTGTAAAAATGTTACCTTTTGACAATAAAAATGAGTTTCAGGTTGTAATTGATATGCCTGAAGGAACTACTTTAGAAAGAACTGCAGCAGTAACAAAAGAAATTGCACAGTATTTATCTACAGTTCCAGAAGTGATAAATTATCAAAACTATATTGGCACCTCAGCACCTATTACTTTTAACGGTTTAGTTCGTCATTATGATATACGTGGAGGAAGTAATATGGCCGATATTCAAGTTAATTTATTACCTAAAGGTGAACGTGATTTACAAAGTCATGACATAGCTAAAAAAGTGCGCGCTGAAATTCAAAAGATTTCAAAAAAACACAACGGAAATGTAAAATTAGTTGAAGTTCCGCCTGGGCCACCTGTTTTATCTACACTTGTAGCTGAAGTTTATGGTCCAGATTACAAAGAGCAAATAAAAGTAGCCTATCAGGTTAAAGAAATCTTAGAAAACACTACTGATGTTGTTGATATTGACTGGATGGTTGAAGATGTTCAAATTGAATATAAATTGGAAGTTGATAAAGAAAAAGCAATGTTGAATGGAATTGCTCCGCAACAAGTAGTAGCAAATTTAACATACTTATTAAAAGAATATCCAATTTCTAATTTATATGATGAAAATTCATTTGACCAAGTTGATATTGTTTTATCTATAACAGATGCTGATAAAACCAGTTTACAAGATATTCTAAATATCAAAATTAAAGGGAATCAAGGTAATCTTGTTCCAATAAGTGATTTGGTTAGCATAAAACAAGATACTTTACAAAAAACCATTTTCAGAAAAGATCAAAAACAAGTTGTTTATATTACAGCTGATATGGCTGGTGGGTTAGAAAGTCCGGTTTATGCAATTTTGGGAATGAAAGAAAAATTACAAAAAATTGAATTACCTAAAGGTTATAAACTTAATGAATTGTATTTAGAACAACCATCTGATGAAAGTGATTTTGCTGTGAAATGGGATGGAGAATGGCAAATTACTTTGGAAGTTTTCAGAGACTTAGGAACTGCATTTTTAGTAGTTATAATCATTATTTATATGCTGATTGTAGGTTGGTTTCAAAACTTTAAAACACCATTGGTAATGATGCTAGCTATTCCGCTTTCATTAGTAGGAATTGTATTAGGTCACTGGTTATTTGATGCGTTTTTTACTGCAACATCATTTATTGGAATGATTGCTTTAGCTGGTGTAATGGTGAGAAATTCGGTTTTATTAATTGACTTTATAGAAATTAGATTAAACGATGGAATACCTTTAAAACAAGCAATTATTGATGCTGGAGCTGTAAGAACTACTCCAATTTTATTAACAACAGGTGCCGTTGTAATTGGAGCTTCTATTATATTGTTCGATCCAATTTTTCAAGGATTGGCAATATCATTAGTAGCCGGAGCCATTGTTTCTACATTGCTAACCCTGATTGTAGTACCAATGATTTACTATATGACTGAGAAAAATAAATGGGAAAAATAATTATTGTTTCAGGTTTAGTACAAAATACTATACCTGAAACTTTAAATTCTAAAAAAGATAACTTATGAAATTACTAAATATAACAGCCATTGCTGCATTTGAAAAAGATATTAAATTCTTGTTGAAAAAATCTGCAATAACTACTTTTTCATACACAGATGTAAAAGGATTTAGAGATTTAACCGAAGAATCAGTTGGAGACAATTGGTTTGCTAGTGAAATGAATGAAAGTCAATCTATAATTTTCTATGCATTTGTGCCAAAAGAAAAGGCAGACCATTTATTCAATTCTGTAGCTGAATTTAACAAACAACAAAGAACTTTGTCTAAAGTGCATGTAG
>SDWL01000006.1 GCA_004195315.1 Lutibacter sp. | reverse complement strand
TGTGATATGGTTGGACATACAGGAAATATCCCAGCAGCAGTTAAAGCAGTTGAAACAGTAGATGAATGTGTTGGAAAAGTAGTAGACGCTATCTTAGATAAAGGTGGAGTAGCTATTATTGTTGCAGATCATGGAAATGCTGAAAAAATGTTAGATGAAAATGGAAGTGCCTTTACAGCACATACTACAAGTTTAGTACCATTAATCATTACTGATAAGGATATTAAAATTCGTGAAGGTGGTATCTTAGCTGATGTTGCACCAACGATGCTTGAATATTTAGGGTTAGAACAACCAACTGAAATGACAGGTAAGTCATTAATAAAGAAATAGACATAAGTGTCCTAGTTATTTAGGGCACTTTTTTATATAATATATATGGGGGTGGAGTTATGAGTAAAAAAATATTAAATAAAAAATCGATTACTTTTTTAGAAAAGTACTTAAATAATGCCTCACCTACTGGCTATGAAAGTGAAGGTCAGAAAATTTGGATGGATTATTTAAAACCGTATGTTGACACCTTTATTACTGATAGCTATGGAACAGCTGTTGGAGTTATTAATCCTGATGCTAAATTTAAAGTAATTATTGAAGGACATGCTGATGAAATTTCTTGGTATGTTAATTATATTACACCTGAAGGATTAATATATGTGATTAGGAATGGCGGAAGCGATCATCAAATAGCACCCTCAAAAATTGTAAATATTCACACTAAAAAAGGTATTGTAAAAGGTGTTTTTGGGTGGCCAGCAATACATACTCGTTTAAGCGGAAAAGAAGAAACTCCAAAACTGGATAACATATTTATTGATGTTGGTTGCAAAAAGAAAGAAGAAGTTGAAGCATTAGGAGTTCATGTTGGTTGTGTTATTACTTATCCTGATACTTTCTTTATTTTAAATAAAAACAACTTTGTTTGTAGAGCACTTGATAACAGAATGGGTGGTTTTATGATTGCAGAAGTTGCGCGCTTGTTAAAGGAAAACAACAAAAAACTTCCTTTTGGATTATATATTACAAATTCTGTACAAGAAGAAATTGGTTTAAGAGGTGCTGAAATGATTACTCAAAGTATAAAACCAAATATTGCCATTGTTACAGATGTTTGTCATGACACTACAACACCAATGATTGACAAAAAGAAAGAAGGTGAAACAATTTCAGGTGAAGGACCCGTTATTAGCTATGCTCCATCTGTTCAGCATAATTTACGCGATTTAATTGTTGATACAGCGATAGCAAATAAAATTCCTTTTCAACGTTTAGCATCTTCTCGTGCAACAGGTACAGATACTGATGCTTTTGCGTATAGCAATGGTGGTGTTCCTTCAGCATTAATTTCATTAGCGCTGCGATATATGCATACTACAGTAGAAATGGTGCATAAAGATGATGTGGAAAATGTAATTAAATTAATTTATGAAACACTGCTTTCTATTAAAGATGGGGAAACATTTAGTTATTTTGATTAAATGATAATACCTAAAACTCTTTTAGCAGCTATTAGATTAATGCTTTTTATACTCATTACTTTAATTGTATATAGTACATTATTATTAACCAATTTATTTTATAAAAATAAAAAGAAGAAACTTAAACGTGGAATTATTTACAGAAGATTTATAATTAGACTTTTACACATTGTTTTAGGTTCTAAAATTATAATTTATGGCAATGAACCCAAAGTTTCAGGTTTAATTATTTCAAACCATAGAAGCTATTTTGATCCATTGGTTATTTTAAAAAATATTTTAGCTTATCCGATTGGGAAAAAAGAGGTAGCATCTTGGCCTTTAATAGGAAATGTTTGTAAAACTACTGGTGTTATATTTGTAAAGAGAGAAGATAAAAAAAGTAGAACTGAAACTATAAATGAAATTCGATTAGTTTTAGAGAATGGATTTTCAATATTAAACACTCCTGAAGGAACTACTCATATAAAACCAACTACTATTAAGTTTAAACCAGGTGCATTTGTTTTGGCAGCTCAATTAGGTGTTCCTGTAATACCTGTTGCGGTAGATTATAAAAACATTGATGATGCTTGGATTGGTGACGATACTTTTGTTCCACATTTTTTAAGATGTTTTGGAAAATGGAGAACCGAAATTAAGGTAAGTTATTTAGAACCCATATTTTCTAAGGATGTAGATGAACTAATTGCAATTACAAAAAAACAAATTGATGAAGAACTAATTCGGTTTAGAAAAGATTGGAATTAAAGTAACCCATAAATATTTGTAAAAATGATACTATCCTAAAATCTGTGTAAATTTAAAAGCTCATTATAAATAAATATGATGAGCTTTTTTATGCTTAAGAACTTCTTTTAACAACATATTTTTGTAAATTTAGTATTTATATCTCACTAAATATTCTTTATGAAAAACACCATTGCTGAGCGTATTTACGATTTTTTAAGAAACTTTCCTCCTTTTGATGTTTTAGAAAAAGATCAATTACTTCATATTGCTTCACAAGTCAAAGTAACCTACGTTGAAAAAGGAAACTTTGTATTCAAGCAAGAAGAAAATCCACATCAACATTTTTATATTGTAAAAGATGGTGCTATTGGTTTATATAGAACCTTAGAAAATGATCAAATATTAGTTGATATATGTGATGAAGGCGATATTTTTGGACTAAGACCATTAATACAACACGATCATTATTTAATGAGTGCTAAAGCCAATGAAGAATCTATTTTATACGCCATTTCAGTTGATTTATTAAAAGAAATAATAAAAATTAATGGCAAAGTACAAAAATTTATAATCGCTAGTTTTTCTTCAAACATAAAAACACCTTATGCCAAAACCAATAATGGTCATTTATTTGCCAATGTTGAGACACTTGAAACCATAAATTCTAACTTTTCAGAAGTGAGAACAGCTGAATTTAGTAAAAACCCAATAACCTGTTCACAACATTGTACTATTAAAGAAGCTGCTCAAGAAATGAGTTCAAAAAGAGTAGGTTCTATTTTAATAGTTGAAGATAAAAACCCCATTGGAATTATAACCGACAAAGATCTACGTTTAAAAATAGCAACCGGATTGGTTTCTATTGACGAAAATGTTTCTAAAATAATGTCATCTCCAGTAATCACTTTTTCAAAAAAAATTACCATTGCTGAAGCTCAAATACAAATGATTAAACATAAAATAACACATTTATGTATTACTGAAAATGGAAAACCAACCTCTGATTTAATTGGCATTTTATCTGAACATGATATTGTTGTTATGCACGGCAATAATCCATCTGTATTAATAAAGGAAATAAAACGTGCAAAAGACACAGCAAAATTAAAATATATAAAAGAAAAAGCATCAAAACTACTTAAAGGTTATATAGAACAAAGTATCCCCATAATATTTATTTCAAAAATTATTTCAGAAATAAATGATGCAATTACTATAAAAGTTATAGAACTTTCTTTAGCAGAAATGGAAACTCAACCATCAGTTAAATTTGGTTGGTTAGCATTAGGAAGCCAAGGCCGAAAAGAACAACTCCTAATTACCGACCAAGATAATGCTTTGGTTTTTGAAGATGTTTCTACAGAAAATTATAAAACCACAAAAACCTATTTTTTACTTCTTGCAGAAAAAGTTACTGAAAAACTTCACAAAATTGGATTTAAATACTGCCCAGCTGATATGATGGCTAGCAATCCTAATTGGTGCTTATCATTAACGGAATGGAAAACCCAATTTAACAGTTGGATTACTAAACCATCTGAAGATTCAATTATGTTATGCACCATATTTTTTGATTACAATTTAATTTATGGTGATAAAGAGTTGGTATCTAAAATGTCTGATAGTATTTTTAAATCTATTCATACGTATGAAATATTTTTAAATTTCTTGGGGGGAAATGCTTTAAGAAACCCACCTCCTCTTGGTTTTTTTAGACAGTTTTTAGTAGAGCATGATGGTGAACATAAAGATCAATTTGATATAAAAAGTAGAGCCTTAATGCCTTTAATTGATGCTGCAAGATTACTTACTTTATCTTTAGATATTAAGGACAAAAACAATACAATTGCTAGATTTAGAAAATTAGTAAAAATAGAGCCTCAAAATGCAGATTTATATTTATCTTGTATTGATTCTTTTAAAATACTATTACGCTACCGGACAAAGCAAGGAATAAAATATAACGATTCTGGGAGATATATTGAACTTAACAAATTAAACAAATCAGAAAAATTAAAACTAAAAGGATGCTTTAAACCTATAAAAGACATTCAAGAGTTATTAAATATTAGGTATAATTTATCCCAAATGATGTAATGTTTTCGTGGTTTAAAAATAAAAAATATCCTGTTTTTTGGAATAAATATTTAAAGAAATTTAAAACTCCACAACCAAAAACTATTGAAAATACCCGATTTATTGTTTTTGATACAGAAACTACTGGCTTAGAAACTTCAACAGATCGGATTTTATCGATTGGTGCTATTGGTATTTTTAACAATATAATAGAAGTGTCAGATAGTTTTGAAGTTTATTTAAAACAAGATGAATTTAAGGCTGAAACAGTTGAAATTCACGGAATATTAAAAGGAGGAAACTTACTTAAAATCGATGAAAATGAAGCTATTAAACAATTCATTAATTATATAGGGAATGCTGTTTTAGTTGCTCATCATACAGTTTTTGATATTGAAATGATAAATATTGCATTAAAAAGATTAAACCTACCAAAATTGAAGAATAAAAATATTGATACTGGAATTTTGTATAAAAAGTTAGAAGGTGTAAAAGAAACTCATATTTCTTTAGATACTTTATGCACCAAATTCAATATTCCAAAACACGATAGACATACAGCTTCAGGTGATGCATTTATTACTTCGCTCCTATTTTTAAAAATTATTTCAAAATTAAAACAAGAACGTAATTTTCATTATTCCGATTTATTTAGAGTTTCCAACAATAATGGATTGATATAAAAAACATTCTCTAAATCGAGAGCCTTATACTTTGTATAGTAATTGCATTTATTTCTTTTTATAAACAATTTGTCCCAGCTCAACTGCGATTCCAGTTTTTGCCAAAATTGTAAATATAAATGCTCCCATTGCCCAGATTCCAAGAGTTACTGAAATTTCAACCAAACTTGGAGTGTATTCAGCAATTTTACCCCAAGGTCCAGGAATAAAACCAGGAACAATTAATCCAAATCCTTTCTCTATCCAAATGGCAATAAACAACATTCCACATAACACATATAATATTTTCAAATTGCTTCGTACTTTATGAAATGTTAATGCAACTGTTGCCACAACATTTAAACTTATAGATGTCCAAATCCAAGGTAGTAATGCTGTTTTCCCTTCCAATCCAAAAAATAAATATACCGCACTAATACTGTGATGTGTTGGTGCATAAAATTCTTTGAACAATTCAGAAATTAACATTATTAAATTAATTTGAGCAGCTACAGTAACAATCATACTAATTTTTTTAATAGTATTATCTGGCACTTTAAATGCTGTAAACTTTCTAATAATTGCTAAAACAATAATAATTAATGCTGGTCCTGCTGCAAAGGCTGATGCTAAAAATCGAGGTCCTAATAAAGCATTATTCCAAAATGGTCTTGCTTGTAAACCTTGATATAAAAAAGCAGTAATCATGTGGATTCCAACTGCCCAAAAAACAGATAAAAACACACCAGGTATATAAATTTTTGGGTTTGGTACTTTCCCTTGGTAACGCATTACTAAAATATACATTGGTATTGTAATATTAATAAACAAATATCCATTTAACACCAATACATCCCAAGTAAGCATTGAATTTGGAAAGTTAAAAACTCCAATTACGGGTAACATATGCCATAATCTTGCTGGGCCACCCATGTCAGCAACTACAAAAGCCAAACACATACATAATGCTGCAACGGCCAGTCCTTCACCAATTAAAACTGCTTGTTTAAAATCTATATTTTTAAGTACATAAGCCGGTAAAACCAACATTACAGCTGCTGCTGCGACACCAACTAAAAACGTAAAATTAGAAATATACAATCCCCAACTAACACGATCGGTCATACCAGTAGCGCTCAATCCTTCTTCAAGCTGAATGCTATAATTGTACATCCCAAACAACATAATAAAAGATAAAACTGCCATCCAAATGTGATAGGCTCTACTCCCATGAGTTACCTCTAAAAAGCCATCTTTAATTAAACTTCTAAAAACTCTTAATGTCTTCATTTCTATTTTTTATTTGGGCGTTACCTTTAAAAAATTAAAGGTCTGGCTTTGTTCGTAATCTTTATTTTACTTATACGGATCTCATGAATACAAGTATTTCGCTACTCGCTTTTTTATTTCTCAATAAAAAGAGCTCAAACATACCGCTCTATCCCTAACGCACTATTTTAACAAAGCCAATCGTAAAAAGATTAACTCAAATTTTATTAATCCATATAGTACCAAAACTTTGGCTCGGTACCTAAATCTTCTTTTAATCTAAAAACTTTCTTATTTTCTAAAATCCAACGAATATTACTTTTTGGATCTAATAAATTTCCAAAAGTTCTTGAACCTGTTGGACAAGCTTCAACACAAGCAGGGTTTTGACCTTCACGAGAACGTTGTATACAGAAAGTACATTTTTCCATAACACCTTTTTTACGTAATCTATTTCCTAAATAATGTTGGTTTTTATTTACTTCTTGCTCTGGTACTTCTGGTGTTTTCCAATTAAATCTTCTTCCATCGTAAGGACAAGCTGCCATACAATATCTACAACCAACACACCAATCGTAATCAATTACAACAATTCCATCTTTCTCTTTCCACGTTGCTTGAACCGGACAAACCTCAACACAAGGAGGATTATCACAATGAAAACATTGTGTTCCCATATAAAAATGACCATCTGCTGGAACTTCATGATAATAATTATCATCAGATTCTTCAAAATTGAAGCCTTTTCCATCTTCCATTTCGTGAATTCTTATGTACTGCATTTCCGAAGCTCTATCTTGATTATTTTCTTCAACACAAGCATTCACACAATCCATATATCCCTGACACTTAGAAATATTAAATGCATATCCAAATAACACATCTTCTTCAGCGTCTTTAGATGACATATTTAATTTCTTTCCAGTACGTAATTCGTATGATCTTGTTAAACGATCAACAGTTTCAGTTTTATCTTCATCGGTCATTAACTTGTAATTCCCTTTAAAGTACTCATCCCATTCAATCCCAGATTTCTCTTTGCTTTCATCACCACTTACAACACTACAAGAAGAACTAACTGCTCCGGCTCCTATTAAAAAACCTGCTGTAATTTTCTTAAATGCCGATCTTCTATCCATAGATACATCCATAATTTGGTCGTATCCATCTTTTGGTTTTTCATCTGAACAAGAGCCAGAATTACTTCCGCATCCACAAGAATCTGATTTATCAGATTTGTTCAAATTAAAAGAATACCATTTTTTACTATCGTTACTCATTGTTTAGTTTATTTATTAAAACAATTGTTATGTTATTGACGTTCTTTAACTTTTTGTGTATTAAACCTAACTGGCCAACGTTTTTCAAATGCTGGTTTATGTGGGTTATGGCAATTCACACAAGTATTAGATAATCTTGGTGGTGCCCAACCTCCCAGTTGTTTTCCGTGTGCTCCACCTTTCCAGTCTTTAAATTCTTTCTGGTGGCACTGGCTACATAATTTATAACTGTAATTAAAGTCAATTTCACTATTGGTTAAACTATGCAAATTATCCATATTATTAGATGTATGGCAAGTTGCACAATTCATAATTTCAGATCCAGCATGCGCTAATTTGATATTCCAATGTGCAGCTTTTTCACCAACCTGATCTTGTTTTAATTTATCAATTGGTTTTGTATGACATTCCGTACAGTTAAATGATGTTATCTGGCTTTTTCTTTCTGGTATTAAAAACTCAAAACCGTCTTCTTCAATTTTTACAGTTTTAATATTTTCATTAAAAGTTTCAGATGTTACTGTTAAGTTTTCAGGTGTAACAGTTTCTGCTTCTATTTTATCTACTACAGTATGATATTTATGCTCATCACTATGTTTACAAGAGATCACAAATAAACATATAACTATTGTTAATGCTTTTAGTACTAATTTTGTTGTCATTTGCTTCATCTTTTATCTTATAAAATCTCCAATATCAGTCATTTCTTTGTTATTCAAAACGTGACATTGTCTACAATTTGAACGTTCAGGATGCAACACTCTTATTTCAACCGGAGCTGAAGGTCCTGCGTGGCAAGCCAAACAATTTTCGTGCAATTGAATTTGATGAGGAATCACTGGTGGTCCTCCTACAAAAGCTTCATTATTAATACTTGGAGTTGGAAATCCTTTTCCATTAGTAGGTCTAAACAATCCTTTTGTTTTTTGAGGAACGTGACATTGTCTACAATTTACCTTTTCAGGATGAGGAACAACTGGTGTAAATGCTTTAAACTTTGCTACATAACCACCATTCTCATGACACTTTAAACAACTTTTATCTCCCATTGTTAACTCATTTACAATTGGATGCGGAATACTTGGAGGTGCTCCGTGAAATGCTCTGTTATCATAATAGGTTTCTAAAGTTCTTCCACCTTTATAATCGTCACGCATTGTTCCATAATCATTTGCAAATTCAGATCTTTCAAAAACTCCTTTTTCAGAAGGAATTAAAGCAACTCCTTTTTCAACAGCCAATTGTACATACGCTTCTTCTTGTTGTGCATAATAACTTTTAGACCAAATAAAAATGGTTGTAATTGTTAACAAAGCAAATATTCCTATAAAATATAATCGTTTCATAATTAAAGAATTGCTTATTATACTTTTTCAATTTTTACTGCACACTTCTTATAATCCGGTTCTTTTGAAATTGGACAAAAAGCATCTAAGGTTACATCATTAATTAATAAACTTTCATCAAAAAATGGTACAAATACTTGTCCTTTTGTTGGTAAACCTCTTTCATTAATTGATGCTGGTAAAGTACAAGAACCTCTTCGTGAAGTAACTTTTACTTGTTCTCCATTTCTAATGCCGAATTTAATAGCATCTTCAGGATGTAATTCTACATATGCATTAGGCATAGCTTTATGCAATACAGGAATTCTTCTTGTCATTGAACCTGTATGCCAATGTTCAATTACACGACCTGTATTTAACCAAAATGGATATTCCTGATCTGGCATTTCAGGAGCTGGCTCAAAAGGACGCTGCCAAATAACCGCTTTTCCATCAGGTTTTCCGTAAAAATGAAAATCTTCACCATTTGTACAAGCTGGATCATATTCCGAATTAAAACGCCATTGTGTAGATTTACCATCCACATATGGCCAAATTACGCCTGATTCCTTTTTCAAAACTTCTAAAGGAGCCATTCCGTGTTTTGCACCTTCATGAAATTGTCTGTATTCATTATATATTTCTTCTGCATGATTTTCTTCACTGTATGGGAATAAATCTCCATATCCCATTCTTTTGGCAACTTCAATTGTCATCCAAGCATCTGGCATAGTATCTCCTGGTCCTTCAACCATTTTATCCCATTGCTGTGTTCTACGTTCTGAGTTTCCATACATTCCAGCTTTTTCAATATGCCAAGCTGCAGGTAAAATTACATCTGCAACATCTGAAGTAGGTGTTGGAAATACATCTGAAACAACAACAAAGCAAGAATCTTTTTCCATTGCAGGTCTGTAACGACTTGTTTTTGGTAAAGAAACTAATGGATTTGTAACCTGAGTCCAGATAAATTTAATATCTCCTCTATCTACAGCTCTAAACATTTCTGTTGCGTGATACGTTGGTTTTGAAGGAATATTTTCTACTGGCACTTTCCAAATTCTGGCTGCCATTTCTCTATCCTTTTTATTCATAACAACTCCGTGTGGAAGTTTATGAGTAAAAGTTCCTACTTCACGTGCAGTTCCACAAGCAGATGGTTGACCTGTTAAAGAGAAAGGTCCATTTCCTGGCTGAGATATTTTACCTGTTAATAAATGAATATTATAAACAAGGTTATTTATCCAAGTTCCTCTTGTGTGCTGGTTCATTCCCATACACCAATATGAAACTACTTTCTTATTTGGATCTCCGTAAATATTTGCTAAGTACTTGATATCTTTAACAGATACTTTTGAATATTTAGCTACTTTTTCTGGTGTATAATCTTTTAAAAATTTCTTATACTCTTCAAAAGAAATTTTTTCAGGCTTGTCAGTAAATTTAAATTTATCTTCTAAACCATACCCTATATTAGTTATCCCTTTGCTAAAGTTGCAATGCTTTTCAACAAATGATTTATTTACCCAACCATTATTTATTATTTCATAGCAAATAGCATTTGCAACAGCTAAATCTGTTTGAGGTTCAAATAAAATTGATTTATTTGATGCCATACTAGTACGTGTTGTTCTAGTAGCAAAATCAATAATTTTAGCTCCTCTGTTATTTTTTTGTTCTAACATTCTAGAAAACAATACTGGATGCATTTCAGCCATATTGTTTCCCCAAGTGATAAAATAATCTGCATGGTCAATATCTTCATAACAACCCATTGGTTCATCTGCTCCAAAAGTTGTTAAAAAACCAGTAACCGCACTTGCCATACAAAGACGTGCATTACAATCTAAATTATTAGTTCCAATTGCTCCCTTCATTAATTTTGAAGCCACATAACCTTCAGGAATTGTAGATTGTCCTGATGTATACATTGCTACTGAATCTTTACCGTGATCTTCAATTGTTTGCTTCATTTTACTGGCAACAAGATCTAAAGCTTCATTAATAGGAGTTTTTACATAACTACCATTTTTCTTAACCAATGCGTGTGTTAAACGATCTTTTGCCTGAATACACATAGTTTGGTGATATCCTTTCACACAAAGAAGTCCTTTATTCACCGAACAGTTAGGATCCCCTTTTACAGCAACTGCATTCCCACTCTCCACTCCAACCAAAATTCCGCAGCCTACACCGCAAAAACGACAAGGTCCTTTTTTCCAATCTAAATTTCCTGCATTATTTAAATTTTTCACTTGTTCAGAAGCAAAAATAATTCCTGGAAACATTGTTGCAGCTGTTGTCATTGCAGCAGCAGCAGCCATTTTTTTAATAAAAGATCTACGATCTACGTTTGTCTGTACCATATTTTTATTATTTAGCATCAAAACCTGAAACCAATGACAAATGTTTCAAGCCCTTCATTTCTAATAGTTGATTGTATAATTCTGTGTCTGTTTCTTCTGAATCTGTATCGGTAACCACTACAATTACCTCATGATTTTGAGCTGGAATAACTTCACAATTAGTTAATTTTTGAAGTTCATTTAGTAAAATATTCTTATTCTGATACTCACAATGAAGTATATAACTTTTTATTGGCATAATTTTTTAAGTGTAACTGATATTACAAATATAAATATTAAAAAATCTCGAAAGATGACATTTATCATAAAAGACCTGTTAGTCCTGTAATTTGAAATCACTCTAAATAAGGTATTTGAGATATTTTTATCTTCTATTTTTTAATAATTTAAAAACCAGTATTATATCCAAAATTATAATTCAAAACTCCTAATTAAAGTAGTTATCATTTATTTTGAACTAAATATATTTCCTTAAAAAACGAAAACATAAAAAGCGTTTTCAAATTTTGAAAACGCTTTTTCTATACAAATCAGCAATTTATTTTACCAATGACCCATCCATAATGGCTTTCACCGCATCAGGATTTAATAAAGTTGAAATATCTCCCAGATTTGAAGTTTCATTTTCTGCTATTTTACGTAAAATACGTCTCATAATTTTACCTGAACGTGTTTTAGGTAAATCTGGTACAAATTGAATTTTTTCTAATTTGGCAATTGGACCAATTGTACGTGCAATTAAATCATTAATTTCATGACGTAAGAAATCTTCATTTTCAGGAATTTCATAAACTATCACATAGGCATATAATGCATTTCCTTTAATATTGTGAGGGAACCCAACAATAGCAGATTCAACAACATTACTGTGCGCATTAATTATATTTTCAATTGGTGCAGTTCCTAAATTATGGCCCGAAACTATAACAACATCATCAACTCTACCAATAATTCTATAATTTCCTTCTAAATCTCTGAATGAACCATCTCCCGTAAAATACTTACCAGGAAATGCAGTGAAATATGTTTCTTTATACCGCTTATGATCTCCATAAATAGTTCGTGCAATTGATGGCCAAGGATATTTAATACATAATCTTCCTTCAGCTGGGTTTGAATTTAATTCATTTCCCAATTCATCAACTAAACAAGGTTGCACGCCAGGCATTGGCCTTGTTGCAAACGTTGGTTTTGTAGGTGTTACTCCAGCCAAAGGAGAAATCATTATACTTCCTGTTTCCGTTTGCCACCAAGTATCTACAATTGGAGATTTTTGTTTTCCAATTTTTTCATCATACCAGTGCCAAGCTTCTTCATTAATAGGTTCCCCAACAGTTCCTAAAACTTTTATTGAGCTTAAATCATTTCTTACTGTCATTTCGTTTCCTTGTGCAGCCAATGCTCTAATGGCTGTTGGTGCTGTATAAAATTGATTTACTTTATACTTTTCAACTATTTGCCAAAAACGACTATAATCTGGATAGGAAGGAATACCTTCAAACATTAATGTTGTTGCCCCAGCAGCTAATGGACCATACACTATGTATGAATGACCAGTAATCCAACCAATATCTGCAGTACAGAAATAAACATCTCCATGTTCATATTGGAATACATTTTTAAAGCTATGAGCTGTTTGTACCATATAACCTGCACAAGTATGCACCATTCCTTTTGGTTTACCTGTAGAACCAGAGGTGTATAAAATAAACAACATATCTTCAGCGTCCATTTCTTCGGCAGGACAATTAGCGTCAACCTTGGCTAATTCTTCATGCCACCAAACATCTCGTCCTTCTTTCATTTTAATATTTCCATTAACTCTATTTAATACGATGGAGGTCTCAATAGTTGGACAAGTTTCTAAAGCTTCATCAACAATGCTCTTAAAATCAACCGCTTTATCCCCTCTAAAAACGCCATCTGAAGTTAATAGGATTTTACATTCCGCATCGTTAATTCTTGTAGAAAGTGCAACTGCAGAAAATCCAGCGAATACAACAGAATGAACCGCTCCAATTCTTGCACAAGCCAATACCGCAATAGCCAATTCAGGAACCATTGGCATATAAATACAAATTCTATCTCCTTTAACTACACCTCTTCTTTTAAGTACATTTGAAAATTTACTCACCTCAGCGTGCAATTCTTTGTACGTTAAAGTTCTATTTGCTTCATTTGGGTCATTAGGTTCCCAAATTATAGCAGTAGTATCACCTCTTTTCTCTAAATGGCGATCTAAACAATTTTCAGTAATATTTAATTTAGCACCTTTAAACCACTCAAATTTTGGAGTATCCCAATTGTATTCTACTACTTTATCCCATTTTTTACGCCAAGTAAATGTTTCGGCAATTTGAGCCCAATACCCTTCAGGATCGTTTACACTGTGTTGATATGATTTATAATATTTTATAAATGAATCAATTCTTAAATCTTCAAGAGTTTGTTTTTCTTCTTCAGTTGCATGTTCAAATACGCCAATTTTATGAAGTTTAAATTCATGAACAATTTCAGAAATTATTTCAGGATCATCAATAGTTGAAGGTATTGTATATGCAACACCGTCAGCCATATTTCTTAATAATTTTCGAAGAATTTTTCCTGAGCGCGTTTTTGGTAATCGCGTAACAATCAATACTTTTTTAAGAGACGCAACTGCACCAATTTGTTTTCTAACTTCCTGAACTATTTTATATTCTAACTCAAAACCAGAAACGTAATCACCTGATTTTAAAACAACCAATGCTAAAGGAATTTGCCCTTTTAATTGGTCTTCAATTCCAAAAACTGCACATTCAGCAACAGATGGGTTAGAAGAAACAATTTCTTCCATTTCAGCAGTTGAGAGTCTGTGACCTGCAACATTAATCACATCATCTACTCTTCCTGTAATATATACATATCCCTCATCGTCTTTATAACCACCATCACCTGAAAAATAATAACCTGGGAATTTTTTTAAATAACCTTCTACATAACGCTCTGTATTTCCCCATATATTTAATAAATTTCCTGGAGGTAATGGTAATTTAACTGCCACTAAACCTTCTTCATTTGCACCTACTTCTTGTCCATCATTGTTTAAAATTTGAATGTCATAACCACTAACTCCTTTTCCTGCAGAACCTGGTTTTACTGGAAGTGCTTCAACTCCCATCATATTTGATACCATTGGCCAACCGGATTCTGTTTGCCACCAATGATCTATTACTGGAATATTTAATTTATCTTCTAACCATTTTAAAGTTGCAACATCACAACGTTCACCTGCTAAAAATTGATATTTCAAGCAACTTAAATCGTAATTTTTCATTAAATCACCATTAGGATCTTCTTTTTTAATAGCTCTAATTGCAGTTGGTGCTGTGAACATCACTTTTACATTATTCTCACTAATAATTCTCCAAAATGTACTTGCATCAGGAGTTCTTATAGGTTTACCTTCAAAAACAATGGTTGTATTTCTATTTAAAAGTGGTCCATATACAATAAAACTATGTCCAACTACCCAACCAACATCAGATGCTGCCCAAAAAGTATCTCCTTCATCTACTCCATAAATGCTTTTCATAGAATATTTTAAAGCTGCAGCATAACCACCTGTATCCCGTAAAATACCTTTAGGTTTTCCTGTGGTACCAGAAGTATATAAAATATACAATGGATCCGTTGAATTCATCTCAACACAATCAACAGGTTTAGAGTTTTTTACAAGTTTCTTATAACTTACATAACGTTCTGTCTTTGTCATTATAGCTCCTAATCTGCGTTGAAAAACAACAACCTTATTAGGTTTATGTTCTGCCAATTCAACTGCTTCATCAACCAATGGTTTATATGCAATTAAACGATCCACTTCAACTCCAGATGTTGCAGTAATTATAACTTTCGGCTTACAGTCATCAATTCTTATAGCTAACTCATGAGGTGCAAAACCTCCGAAAACTACTGAATGAATGGCCCCAATACGTGCACAAGCTAGCATACTAAATGCTGCATGTGGAATCATTGGCATATAAATAATAATTGTATCTCCTTTTTTAACCCCTAAATCTCGAAGTCCACCAGCTAATCTTTCTACTTCACTTTTTACTTCATTAAAAGTAAAGGTCACTTTTCGTTGTGTTACTGGAGAATCATAAATTATAGCAGTTTGGTCTCCATATCCATCTTCTACATGTTTATCTACCGCTAAATAGCAAATGTTTAATTTACCATCTGCAAACCAGCGGTCAAAACCATTTTCATCTTTTGATAAAATAGTGGTTGGTTTTTTATACCATTTTATATTATTGGCTTGTTCTGCCCAAAATTGTTCTGGGTTCTCAATACTGTTGTCATAATGTTTTTGATAACTCATAATTATTTGCTTTTTTTGTTAAACAATCCAAACCAAACTGGATTTAAAATTTTTATTTTAATTAGCGCCCACAGAATAAATAAATTTAAAAACCCCATAAAAAGTGAGTTTATAAAGTTGCTTTTAAAAATTGACTCTATGTAAATTCTTCCAACTAATGTAATTATTACATAAATAGTAATAATTATATCAGATGTTTTACTTCCTAGTCTTAATTTCATTTGACCCATTTATAATTTATTTTAATAATTTTTTTACTTCTTTCATCAGTTTTTTTGTTGAAAACGGTTTTGAAATATATTTATCAGCTCCTAATTGCAAGCCTAATTCTATATCAGAAATTTTATTTTTGGCTGAAAGAAAAATAATTTTAATTTCGTTAAAATTTTCATTTGATTTTATTTGATTAAGCACTTGATACCCATCTACTTTAGGCATCATAATATCCAATAAAACAATATCAGGTAACTTATTTTCTATGATACCTATTGCTTCTGCACCATCTCGTGCAATAAAAACTTCAAAATTCTCTTTCTTAAAAATATATTCTAATGACATTACAATATTGGGTTCGTCATCAACTATTAATATCCTGTTCATCTTAATTTATATTTAATGGCAATGTAAATGTTAACCTAACACCTTGAGGTTTTATATTTTTAGCCCAAATTTCACCATTATGGCTCTCTACAATTTGTTTACTAATGGCTAATCCTAGACCGCTTCCTACAGGTTTTAAAATGGTTTGATTTTTAGCCTGATAAAACTTATCGAATATAGAAACCAATTCATCTTGAGCAATTCCTTTCCCATTATCTTCAACTGAAATCTCCATTTTATTTTGGTTTATCCTAGTACCTACTATAACCTTTCCTTTTGTTTCTTCTGAAAATTTAATTGCATTTGATAATAGATTAATTAGTACTTGTTGAATTCTATCTTCATCATACATTAATTCAACCTCATTTATTTCTTTTGAATTTATTTGGATTTTTTTATTAATTGCTAATTGACTAACTACATCTATGGACTTTTGAATGGTTTTTTTAACTGAATTATTATTTAAATCTAATTTCTCTTTTCCTGTTGCTAACTTTTCTATACCTAAAACACTATTTATCAACCTATTAACCCGTTTACTTTCACTTAAAATACTTGTTAAAAATCGTTTTTTAACTTTATTTTCAATGGTATCATCTTCTAATAATATTTCGGAAAGCGCCCTTATTGAAGTAATTGGAGTTTTTAATTCATGAGCAACAGTGTCTAAAAATTCATCTTTTTGTTTATCACGCTCTTTTAATTCTTTATTAGATTCTTTGGCTTTTTGTGTTTCATCTAAAATATTTAAAACTTCCATTAAGCTTATTTCTTCTTCTTTTACAACTGAAGAAATTAAAATTCTTGAAGATGCACTTCCTATACTTCCTGTTAATAATTTTTCAGAAAAATTTACTAATCTTGCATCCGCTATTTGTATTTTATTATCAATATTATACTTCATATAAAATAAATTCAATGCTCTTTCCGTTCTTTGTTCTCCTAAAAATCGTGTTAAAACTTTTCTTATATCACTTACATAAGCTTCACCTTTCCAAACATAGGCATCTTCTTGAATGGATGCATATTTATCAGAATCAACAAACATTTCTGCAAAATTTCGTTCTCTATAACTACCTATTTTATTCACTGAGACTAAAACATAAACCATAAAATTGAAAAATAAACTCCAGAAAAATGCATGTGACACAGGTTCAAATATTTGCAATCCGAATAATTCATATGGTTTTAAAAAACTTAATCCAAACATACCTTCATTTATAAAAGAAGTTGTTATTAATTGAGAATCAATTGTAAATGGTATAACTAAGGTGTAAACTGTGACTAAAAACCCAATAATTATTCCATATTTTGCACCTTTTGAAGAACCTCTTCTCCAAAATAATCCTCCAAAAAAAGAAGGTGCCAATTGAGCTATGATTACAAATGATATTAAACCAATTGATACAAGTGACCAATCTAAAGTAAAACTCTTATAAAATAAATAGGCCACTATTATTAATGAAAATATTGCTACTCTTCTAATTTTTTTAATAGATCCTGTATTTTGTTTAGATTCTCCTTTGCTATATTTTTTTAAAAAACCATAAGGAATAATTAAATTATTACTAAGCATTGTAGATAAAGCTAAACTTGATATTACAATCATTGAAATTGCAGCTGAAAAACCTCCTAAAAACACTAATAAAGCTAAAAATTCGTGATTGTTTTTTAGTGGCAACATAAGTGTGAACAAATCTGCATCAACTCCTTGATTTTGAAAAACAATGTTACCAGCCCAAGCAATAAAAATTACAAAAATGTTAAACAATAATAAATATAAAGGAAATAACCAGGTTACAGTTTTTAAATAATTTTCTCGCTGATTTTCAACCACTGTAACTTGAAATTGCCTTGGTAATAGTATAATTGCAAACATTGAAAGCATGCTAAGAAAAAACCAGTTAAACCCATCTTCTAATCCATTAATAGTTTGCTGAACTTCAAAGTTTGGTAATACCGAAGCTTTATCGTAAATATCTGAAGGTCCATTGAATAAATAAAAGGTTACGTAAATTCCAATTACCAAAAAGAAAACTAATTTAATCACTGATTCTAGGGCAACTGCTGTAACAATTCCTTTATGTCGTTCAGAAGCATCTGTATTTTGAGTTCCAAAAAAAGCCGCAAAGATTGCTAAAAGTATGGCTATATAAAAAGTAGTATCATTTATAATGGAATTCTCATTAATAGCATGGTCTGTAATTACATTAAATGTTTCAGAAATAGCTTTTAATTGTAATGATATATAAGGTACAATTGCTAACACACATATAATAGTTACCAAAGCTCCTAAAAAACGATCGTTACCATAACGTAACGAGATAAAATCTGCAATTGAAGAAATCTTATTCCCTTTTGAAATCCTGATTATTTTTTTCATTAACAGTATCCAAACAGGAATAATAATTACAGGACCTAAATAAATGGTTAAAAACTTTAAACCTGAAGTTGCTGCCAAACCAACACTCCCGTAATACGTCCAAGCGGTACAATAAACAGCTAATGAAAGTGTGTAAACATATGGATTATTTACCCATATACTTTTTGAATTTTTTTCAGCCCAAAAGGCTACATAAAAAATAACAGCTAAGTAAATTATTATAATTGATATCACTAAAAAACTACTCATAATATTTTTTTAAAATGATATATGAAACAATAATACTAACTATCCAAACAAAAAATATATAAAAATAAAGTATTGGAAACCCAATAATAGTTGCACTACTATTAAAAATCAATAGTAGTGGTATATTAAAAAAACATAAAAGTAGTACAGAGAGTACTATTAATTTTTGTTGATGCCTTTTTTTCACACGTTTTAAATATATTTTAAAAACAGCACTATAAATTATAGTGCTGTTTTTTAATTAATTATTTACTAATGAGAACTTGCTTCTCCGGCTCCAGATGGAATTCTAATATGTTCAACAATTTCTTGTACATCTTGAGGTGGTGCAGGAGTTAATCTAGAAACTACCAATGAAACAACAAAGTTTACTAACATTGCTACAGTTCCAAATCCTTCTGGAGATATTCCAAACCACCAGTTTTCAGCAGTATCAACAGCTGGATCTCCTATCCAATGTAATTTATATTTTGCCATATAAAAGAACATTAAAGTTAAACCTACTATCATTCCTGATATTGCCCCTTCTTTATTCATACGCTTATCAAAAATACCTAACAATATTGCGGGGAAAAATGATGCTGCTGCTAAGCCAAAGGCTAAGGCAACCACGGCGGCGACAAATCCCGGCGGATTGATACCAAAGTATCCTGCAATAACTACTGCTACTGCTGCACTTAAACGAGCTGCCAATAACTCCCCTTTTTCAGAAATTTTGGGGTTAACTATTTTCTTAATTAAATCGTGAGATATTGAAGATGCTATAACCAATAACAAACCTGCTGCTGTAGATAAAGCCGCTGCTAAACCACCAGCACCAACTAAAGCTATTACCCAGTTTGGTAACTGTGCAATTTCTGGATTTGCTAATACCATAATATCTCTATCTATGGTTAATTCATTTGTTGCTTTATCTGCAACATATTTAACAACTCCATCTGCATTTTTATCATCAAATTTTAGCAACCCTGTTTTTTCCCAATTCCCAAACCAATCTGGCAGCTCTGCATATTCTGCATTGCTCACAGTTTCAATCAGTTTAATTCTAGCAAAAACGGCTACTGCTGGTACTGTTGTATATAAAATTGCTATAAACAACAACGCCCAACCTGCTGAAATACGTGCATCTTTCACTCTTGGAACAGTGAAAAATCTTACAATTACATGAGGCAATCCTGCTGTTCCAACCATTAATGCAGTTGTAATTGCAAATACATCAATCATAGATTTACTTCCTGATGTATATTCATGAAACCCTAGCTGCTGTGATAATCCATCTAATTTATCTAATAAATAAACGCCATCTTCACCTGAACCACCAAATCCTAATTGAGGAATTGGGTTACCTGTCATTTGAAATGAAATAAAAATTGCTGGTACCATAAATGCAAATATTAATACACAATATTGAGCTACTTGTGTATACGTAATACCTTTCATTCCTCCTAAAACTGCATAAAACAATACTATTACCATACCAATATAAACACCGGTATCAATATCAACTTCAAGGTAACGAGAAAATACAATTCCTACTCCTCTCATTTGTCCTGCTACATATGTAAATGAAACTATTAATGCTGCAATAACTGCAACAATACGCGCTGTGTTAGAATAGTATCTATCTCCAATAAAATCTGGCACTGTAAACTTTCCGAATTTTCTTAAATAAGGTGCAAGTAAAAGAGCTAACAATACATAACCTCCTGTCCAACCCATCAAGTATACCGATCCATCATATCCTGTAAATGAAACAATCCCTGCTAATGAGATAAATGATGCTGCTGACATCCAGTCTGCTGCAGTAGCCATACCATTCAAAATTGGTGGAACTCCTCCACCTGCCACATAAAATTCTTTTGATGATCCAGCTCTAGCCCAAATTGCTATTCCTATATAAAGAGCAAAAGTGATTCCAACAAGTATCCATGTCCATGCTAATATTCCCATGATTTTTAATTTTTTTAAAGATTAATTATTCGTCAACTCCATATTTTTTATCCAGCTTATTCATCAACCTAACGTAGACGAATATTAAGATAACAAACACATACATTGATCCTTGTTGTGCAAACCAAAAACCAAGTTTAAACCCTCCTAATTTGAAAGTGTTTAACTGTTCTACTAATAAAATTCCAAACACATAGGAAACTAAAAACCATATACTTAGCAAAATAGCTAAATAACCCAGGTTTTCTTTCCAATATGCTTTCATATCTTTTTTTGACATAATAGTAAGTATTAAAAGTTATATATTGCTGTTGTTAATAATCTAAAATTATTTACTGAATCTACACCCATTGATGAAATATCACCATTACCATCTATAGATCCATATTGTGCATTTGTTAATTCAGCTTCAACACCTATTTTTAATTTTCCTGATTTCCACCCAATTCTAGGTGAAATTCTATAAGCACTTTCCACTGTTCCTAAGAATCCATTTACAAAAGATATTGGCTCTCCAAAACCACTGTTTTTTGAATACCCACCAAATAATCCCCATTCCATGTTTTCAGAAAAACCTCCACTTAATTCAGTCCAAGTTGAAAATGTATCATTATTAACATAATCATCATTTGAAGCTTGTCCAAAACCGCCTATTTGAAGAACATCAGTCATATTTTGACCATAAGTTGCTTCTGCTTTCCATGTAGCTTTTCCTAATTTTGTTCTAAAATATCCAATAAAAGCAGTACTTGTTAAATTATCTTCACCAAGAGCTGGTCTTGCCGATTTTAAATTTACACCAAACCCACCCAAAGTTTTACTTACTGATCCAAATTGAAGTTGGGCATGTAATTGAGGCATTCCCGATTTACTTACACTAGCTCCTCTAGTTTGAAAATCTCTTTCTGTAAATAAAACACCTATAAATTTAACATTTCCTTTGGTTGTAATTCTTAATTGAGGATTTCTAGAAAATGGTTGAAAAGGAACACCTGTATTAAATGAATAAGTTCCTGGAAAAACTGCAGTAACAAACATTGGATGCCAATATTGCCCCATTAAAATTTCAACTTTCTCATTTGATAATTTTATAAATGCATGCCTTAATCTTAGTTCTCCTATTGAGCCATCAGAGTTCCCGAAAAATGCAGCTTCAATTGCCCCTGAAGTTTTCATTCCAAAAAAATCTGGCCCTGAAATAGAAGCTTTTAAACGGGTTTGAATTGACAAAATATTAAAGTTAGCCTGATCATTTAAATCTTTTCCATTAACAATATTTTCTGAAGAAGGCAAAATAGCAAAGTGACCTTCTCTAGCATTTACAATTTGACGGGTGTCGAACATGAAATCTGTTTTAACAAAACCACTCCATTTAACCCCAAAATTTGCTTCGGTTTCTGAAGACTGACCATAACTGTAGTATGTTAATCCC
>SDWL01000127.1 GCA_004195315.1 Lutibacter sp. | reverse complement strand
CGATTGCGCAATCATACAATTATTAGGTTTATTTTTGAGCATTAAATTGTAAATTTGTAGGATTAATTAGAAAGATAAAAGTTAAATATAATACCATGAGAAAACAAATAGTTGCAGGTAACTGGAAAATGAATAACGATTTAGACGCTTCTAAATCTTTGGTGAAAAAAATTACCAAAAAATTAAAAAAGAAGTCGCTTAAAGATACTAGAGTAATTGTTGCTCCTACATTTGTTAGTTTACAAAAAGTAGCATATAAAGCTAAAGGAACTAAGGTTGAAGTTGCTGCTCAAAATATGCATCAGGCTAAAAGTGGTGCTTTTACAGGTGAAATTTCAGCAGAAATGTTAAAATCAGTAGGTGTAAATATTGTGATTTTAGGTCATTCAGAAAGACGCGAATATTTTGGTGAAACAGATGTAATTTTAGCTGAAAAAGTAAATGCAGCTTTAGAAAATAAATTAGAAGTTATTTTTTGCTTCGGAGAAGTTTTAGAAGATAGAAAGTCGGAAAAACATTTTAGCGTTGTTGAAAGTCAAATAAAAAATGGCTTATTTCATTTAGAAGCTTCAGCTTGGGATAATATCATTTTGGCTTACGAACCAGTTTGGGCAATTGGAACAGGAGAAACTGCTTCGCCAGAACAAGCCCAGGAAATGCACGCTTTTATAAGAAAAATTGTTGCCGATAAATACAATCAGGAAGTAGCTAATAATGTTTCCATTTTATATGGTGGAAGTGTAAAACCCTCTAATGCTAAAGAAATATTTTCAAAAGAAGATGTCGATGGTGGTTTAATTGGTGGTGCAGCCTTAAATGCAGATGATTTTATTGAATTAGTAAAATCATTCTAATTAGATTTTAAAAAAATAGTATAAAATATAGATACGGTTTTCTTTCATTATGAAAGGAAACCGTATTTTTGCATTTTGTAATAAATTATAAGTATGATAAATTATATTGGATATATTTTTAAAGTATCACCTAAAGAACCAGCAACTGAAATTTTAATAGCTCAATTGGGTGAAAAAGGCTTTGAAAGTTTTGTGGAAAATGAAGATGGAGTAAATGCCTACATTCAAGAAAATGATTGGAATGCTGAAATTTTAAAGAATATCCAAATTTTAAATTCTAGTGAGTTTAAAATTACTTTTGAAGAAGAAGTGATTGAACAAATTAATTGGAATAGTGAATGGGAAAAAAACTTTAACCAAATTGTAGTAGATGATTTAGTGAGCATTAGAGCCCCTTTTCACGAAAATCCTAATTTAAAATACGATATTATTATTGAACCAAAAATGAGTTTTGGTACTGGGCATCATGAAACTACACATATGATGGTTCAACATTTATTGCAATTAGATTTAGCCAATAAAAAAATATTGGATATGGGTTGCGGAACTGGAATTTTAGCCATTTTTGCTGAGATGAAAGGTGCAAAACCAATTGATGCTATAGATATTGATACCTGGTGTTATGAAAATTCTTTAGAAAATGTAGAACGAAATAATTGTAAATATATTTCAGTTTTTGAAGGAGATGCTTCAATTTTAATGAATAAAAAATATGATGTTATAATAGCTAATATTAACAGAAATATTTTACTAAATGATATGGTTTCATATATGAATTGTTTAAATGATGATGGTATTATTTTATTTAGCGGATTTTATCAAGAAGATATTCCAATAATTGATGCGGAAGTTTCAAAATATGGTTTGACTTTAGATAAAACAATTGAGCGAAATAACTGGGTATCTTTGAAGTATATAAAATAATTACTAATTTAGCACCATGAGTACAAAGAGAAAAATACAAGAAGAAGTTGATGTATTGGAAAAAGAAACCAATCTGAATGAGATTGTTTTATTTAATGATGATGTAAATACTTTTGACCATGTAATTGATTCATTGATAGATGTTTGTGAACACACATTAGAACAAGCCGAGCAATGCGCGATTTTAGTACATTACAAAGGTAAATGTACTGTTAAAACAGGTGAATATAACGATTTAAAACCACGTTGTACTATGTTATTATCAAAAGGACTTTCTGCAGAAATAATATAAAAAAAAGCCAATATTTAGAATATTGACTTTTTCCAAAGAGTTAACTAACCAAAAGAACATTATTAATAAAAAGTAAATTTTATTATAATTAAAAACTCTTCTGTGTTTAGTCGTTCAAAAAAACAGAAACTTACAAAAAAGTAGCAGTTTAAAAAGTGAATAAAATTATTTTTGTCAAATTGAGCCTATCGATGTCAAACTGAGCATGTCTAATTTGACTTAAATTATCAATTATTTAAAATATTTCGAAGAGCTCAATATGTGATAAAATTTTACTTTTTAGACAGCCTTTTTCTGTTTAAATCAAGTAATTACAAAGGGATATTACCATGCTTCCTTTTTGGTAAGTTTGCTTCTTTGCCTTCTAACATTTGAAATGCTTTTATTAATTTTCTTCGCGTGTTTTTAGGGTAAATTACTTCATCAATAAAACCACGTCCTGCAGCTCCGTACGGATTGGCAAATTTGTAAGCATATTCAGCTTCTTTTTCTTTCAATTTTTCTTCAGGATTTTCGGCTGATTTAATTTCATTTTTAAAAATAATTTCAGCTGCTCCTTTTGCGCCCATTACAGCAATTTCCGCTGTTGGCCAAGCAAAATTCATATCTGCCCCAATATGTTTAGAATTCATAACATCATAAGCGCCACCATATGCTTTACGTGTAATTAAGGTAATTCTAGGAACAGTAGCTTCGCTTAAAGCATACAATAATTTAGCACCATTTGTTATAATTGCATTCCATTCTTGGTCTGTTCCAGGTAAAAATCCTGGTACATCAACCAATACCAATAAAGGGATGTTAAAACAATCGCAAAAACGTGTAAAACGAGCCGCTTTTACTGAGCTATTTACATCTAAACATCCAGCTAAAATCATTGGTTGGTTGGCAACTATTCCAATACTTCTACCTGCTAAACGAGCAAACCCTACCAGAATATTTCCTGCGAAATCTTTATGAATTTCAAAAAATGAATTTTCATCAATAATGCCTTTAATAACATTGTGCATGTCATAAGGTTTATTATGATTTTTAGGAATAATAGTTTCAAGATTTATTCTTAATTCATCACCAATTTCATAAGGTAGTTTTTTAGTAGTTTCTTTATTATTTTGAGGAATGTAACTCAATAAAGTTTTTACATCTTCTAAACAATGAATGTCATTTGCTGAGGTTATATGTGTAACACCCGATTTTGTTGAATGTGTACTTGCACCACCCAACTCTTCGGCCGTAACTTCTTCATTGGTTACTGTTTTTACTACATTTGGGCCTGTTACAAACATATAACTTGTGTCTTCAACCATAAGGGTGAAATCGGTCATAGCAGGAGAATAAACGGCACCGCCGGCACAAGGTCCCATAATCGCAGAAAGTTGAGGAATTACACCTGAAGCTTGTACATTTCTGTAAAAAATATCAGCATAACCACCAAGTGATCTCACTCCTTCTTGAATTCTTGCACCTCCAGAATCGTTTAAACCAATTACAGGTGCTCCAACTTTTACAGCTTGATCCATTATTTTACAAATTTTTTCAGCGTGAGTTTCAGATAAAGCGCCACCAAAAACAGTAAAATCTTGAGCAAAAACATAAACCAATCTTCCATTTATAGTTCCGTAACCCGTTACAACACCATCACCAAAATAGATTTCATTTTCCATTCCAAAATCGGTGGTTCTATGTGTTACTAAAGCACCCATTTCTTCAAAAGACCCTTCGTCTAATAAATAGTCTACACGTTCTCTTGCAGTTAATTTTTTATTTACGTGTTGTTTTTTAATTCGTTCTTCTCCACCACCTAAATGAGCTAATGCAACTCTTTTATTTAATTTTTCAACTTTTGAATCCATACTTTTGAATTATACAATTAATTAGTTAAAAGGAACTTTTATCACTTTTTGATCTTCGAAATATATTTTTAATGCGAGTAAAGCAGCTATTTTAGCTTCTTCATCTAAACCAGCTTGTAGCTTTTCAGGAGTGTAATAATTTTTTACAAAATGCGTATCAAAATTTCCTGAAATAAAAGCTTCATGTTGGCATACAAATTTACCAAAGGGCAAGGTTGTTTTAACACCTTCAATTTTATAGTTATCAATAGCTTTTATCATTAATTGAATAGCTTCATCTCTAGATTTTCCATAAGTAATTAATTTAGAAATCATTGGGTCGTAATAAATGGGAATATCCATTCCTTCTTCATAACCATCATCAACTCTAATGCCTTCGCCAATTGGAATTTTATAGGTGCTTAAATTTCCTATACTTGGTAAAAAATTATTCATTGGATCTTCAGCATATACACGTAATTCTAGTGCATGGCCATTTATTTTGAGAGCTTCTTGTTTTATTGAAATTGCTTCTCCTTGCGCAATTTTAATTTGAAGTTCTACCAAATCTACACCAGAAATTAATTCCGTTACTGGATGTTCAACTTGTAAACGAGTATTCATTTCTAAAAAATAGAAATTTAAGTTGCTGTCAACTAAAAATTCAACGGTACCAGCACCTAAATAATCACAAGATTTTGCAACTTTAATGGCTGCTTGGCCCATTTCTTCTCTTAATTCAGGTGTTAAAATTGAAGATGGAGCCTCTTCCACTACTTTTTGATGACGGCGTTGAACACTACATTCTCTTTCAAAGAAGTGTAACACATTTCCGTGACTATCAGCTAAAACTTGAATTTCTATATGACGAGGGGAAGTAATATATTTTTCAATAAAAACTGAGCCATCACCAAAGGCTGAAGTAGCTTCACTTATTGCTCTTGCCATTTGTTCTTCTACATCTTTTTCTTTTTCTACAATACGCATTCCTTTCCCACCACCACCTGCAGAAGCTTTTATTAAAATTGGAAACCCAATTGTTCTAGCAATTTCAGAAGCTTCTTTAGGGTCAGTTACAGCTCTATCAACACCAGGAACCATTGGAATATTATAATCTTTAACGGCATCTTTTGCTGCCAATTTATCGCCCATCATTCTAATTGATTTAGATTTTGGACCAATAAATATAATATTATTTTGTTCGCATAATTCAGCGAAATTTGCATTTTCACTTAAGAAACCATACCCAGGATGAATTCCGTCTACATTCAATTTTTTTGCTTCTTCAATAATTTTATCTCCTAAAAGATACGATTTGTTTGAAGGTGCTTCGCCTATACAAACAGCTTCATCAGCAAATCTAACGTGAGGTGCATTTCTATCAGCTTCTGAATATACAGCAACTGTTTTAATACCCATTTTTTGAGCGGTTTTCATCACTCTAATGGCTATTTCACCTCTGTTTGCGATTAATATTTTTTTCATTTAAATGCAGTTTAATATTTTAGAAATTAAAAAATGAATAGAGCAGAAGTCTTATTCAAATTCAATAATAAGTTCACCTTTTTCAACGGTTTCACCACTTTTTATAAGAATGGATTTTATAATGCCATCTTTTGGAGAGCCAATGGCATTTTCCATTTTCATAGCTTCAAGAATTAACAAAGTTTCTCCTTCTTTTACTTTCTGACCTTCCTTTACATTTATACTTAAAATAAGACCTGGCATTGGCGCCTTAATATCATTCGCTTTTTTAGTTGAGCCTATTGAAAATCCCATTTCTTTAATGAGTATATCTAATTGATTGGAAATTTTAACGGTGTAGTTGTTAGAATTAACTTGGATAGTATATTCTTTTTTTAGAAAATCAGATTTTTCTATTTTAATATCGAAAGATTTGTGGTTGTTTAATACGTGGAATTTAGACTCTGAGAGTTTTAAAACATCTAATTCATTGATATCAGATTTTTTAAAATCGTAATTAAACGAGTCATTTACCTTTACTTTAAAATTTTGCTCCATAGAAGTTGAAATTATTGACGTTAATCAGATAATTTTTAAAGGTATAAAAAGATTTGATTTTTTTAGCAATCTCGTTTTTTGAAAGTGGAATATAGAAATTTGGAAAAAAGTTTCCAAAAAATTCTCCATTACAGGAACTGCAAATGATGATATTTTAAATTTAAATAGTGGAAATGATACTGTTAATCAAGCACGAGAATTCTTTGAACGTGTAAAATTCAATGCTTCTATTTTGACAAAAAGTGATGCAGATGCAAAAGGTGGTGCTGCTTTGTCAATTGTGAAAGTCACTTCTACACCAGTTCTTTATGTTGGAACTGGACAAGAATATTCTGATCTAAAACCATTTGATAAGGAAACTTTTCTAGAAAC
>SDWL01000126.1 GCA_004195315.1 Lutibacter sp. | reverse complement strand
TATTTCAACAAACTCAGTATAACATAAAATTTCACTTTTTAGACAGCCTCCTATTTATTAATTAGCTGATTGAGACACTTGTCATCATAAGAATGGAAAAAAAATTAAAAAAGTAATATGGAATTTTTTAGAATCATAGATAAACAAGTAACTGAAGAAATTCTTCAAACAAGCATAAATCCGCAAAGCATAGAAGACTTTACTGAAAGTATGTTCTTTCTTGAAGATTTTAATACTAACTTTTCAGGAGGAACTCTTTGGGGTGAATTCAATATTAGTTATGATAAAATAAAAGGTGGTGTTCGTTTTACATTAATAGATTGTCCAAATGCTTTATCATTGACAATTACAACTGGTTTTCCACCTGAAAGAGAAAAAATTGTATTGCATTGTACAATTAACAGAACGCAAAAACCAACTGAATTTATTGAAGAAGTAAATGAATTTTTAGACGAATGGGAATTGGGATTAAATAATCAATTTTAAATAGAAAATTCCATTTTGTAATAATCATTCACATCAACAACCATCATTCCTGCTTTTTTAGCTGCTTGAATACCAAGAATACCATCTTCAAAAACAACACAATCATGAGGATGAACTCCCATTAATTCTGCACATTTTAAAAATGTTTCAGGGTGTGGTTTTGAATTTTCAATATCATCTGCTGTAATTACAATATCAAAAAAATGAGACATTTTAACAACTTCTAACGTTTTTTTAGCTCCTAATTTAGTGCTTCCTGTTCCTATAGATATTGGTAAAATGGTATGATATTTCCTAACAACATCTGTTATAATTGAAATTTCTTCGGTTAAATCTACCAACTTTTTAAAATGTTTTGCTTTTACACCACCTACTTCTTTAGGATTCATTTTTGTTCCAAACAATTCATTCAATTTAACAATTGTTGCCATTCTTGGCATTCCTGTTAAACTTCTAAACAAATCAGCATTAAAATCAATTCCATAAGGTGAAACAGCTTTACGCCAAGCTGTAAAATGATTTTGCATAGTATTGGCTATTGTTCCATCTAAATCGAAAATAAGTCCTTTGGCTTTTTTGGAAATTTCAATCATATAAAAATTTAAGTCGCAAAATTACTGATTTTGTATTCTTTTTAGTTGTTTTTCATTACTTCTTATTAAAAAATTTAAACAGCTTCAAACAATTTTCCTGGTAACGGTTTTACAACACCTTTCATTTCTAAATTAAATAATAGTGTAGTAGTTTGATGAATTGGTAATTTACAATTCAAAGAAATTAAATCTAATAATTGCTTTCCGTTTTCTAATAGAAAATCATAAATTAATTGTTCAACTTCCGTGAGTTCAACAAATAACTGTTTTTGAATAGACTTCACATTTGTAGTTCCTAAATCCCAATTTAATAGTTCAATTAAATCTTTGGCTGAAGTTAAAATGGCTGCTTTGTTTCTTTTAATTAAATCATTACATCCTTTACTATAGGCATCTGTACTTCTTCCTGGAACTGCAAACACATCTCTACTGTATGAATTTGCAATATCGGCTGTAACCAATGAACCTCCTTTTTCAGCAGATTCAATAATTATGGTTGCTTCAGAAATGCCCGCAACAATCCTATTTCGTTTTAAAAAATTTTCACGCTGTAATTCATCATTATGCCAAAAATCAGTAATAAAGCCTCCTTTTTTATTAATTTCAGAAACATATTTTTTATGAGATTTTGGATATACTTCTTCAAATCCGTGTGCCAACACTCCAATAGTTTGTAAATTATTTTTTAAAGCAGCTCTGTGTGCACAAATATCTACTCCGTAAGCAAAACCACTTACAATAATTGGACTGTATTTCTTTAAATCAAAAATTAATTTTTCACAAAAATCACGTCCGTAACTTGTTATTTTCCGAGTTCCTACAATACTAATTATTGGTTGATTTTCTAACTTAAAATTCCCTTCTTTAAAAAATAAAATAGGAGCATCTACACAATGTTTTAATCTTTCTGGATAGTTTTTATCTTTAAAATAAAGCGTTTCAATATTATTTTTTTTAATGTATTGAAGTTCTTTTTCAGCATCTTTTAAATTAGCTGAATCAAATAAATTTTTTAAAGTAAAAGAACCTATTCCATTAATTTTTTCGAGTGTTTGCCGCTTAGCTGTAAGTACCTTTTTTGCGCTTCCACAATGTGAAATTAACTTTTTTGCGTTAATATCACCTATACCTTTTACACGTTGTAACGCTAAAACGTATAGCAAATCTTCTTCAAGCATATTTTAACAATTTGAATGTCAAGATATAAAATTATTGTTAATAAAAAATGTAACAACTCTTATTTTTAAGGTTGAATTTCTCTTATATTTGTTTTGATGACAATAGCAAACTACATAAGCGATTTATTATACCGATATGAATGTGTGATTGTGCCAAATTTTGGTGGTTTTGTAACCAACGAAATTTCGGCAAAAGTGAATCACATTACGCATACTTTTTATGCGCCTTCAAAACAATTAACATTTAATTCGCACTTGCAAAATAACGATGGGTTATTAGCAAATTATATAGCTACTACAAAAAATATTTCTTATTCTGAAGCTGTTTCAGCAATTGAAAAAGAAGTTTCAACTTGGAAGTTATCTTTAACAAATGAAGAACTTGAATTAGAAAATATTGGTTCTTTTCATTTAAATTCAGAAAATAAAATAGTTTTTGAACCTACTACTGTTATTAATTATTTAACTTCATCTTTTGGATTGAGTTCTTATGTTTCACCAGCTGTGAAACGAATTACTTATAAAGAAAAAGTGAAGCAATTAGAAACAATTGCTCCTATTCTTCCTTCCGAAGAAAATAAGAAAAAGACACCTGCATTTATTAAATATGCGGCTGCAGCAGCAATTATTTTTGCTTTAGGAACTGTTGGTTGGAAAGAATATCAAAAATTCGAATACACTAACTTAGTTGCTCAAAGTAAGGTACAACAGCAGCAAGTTGAAAAAACCATACAAGAAGCTACTTTTGTAATTAGTAATCCGCTTCCAACAATTACCTTAAATATAACAAAAGAAACTTATAATTATCACATTGTAGCTGGTGCATTTAGAGAACCTGCAAATGCCGAAAAAAAACTTCACCAATTATTAGAAAAAGGTTTTAACGCTAAAATTTTAGGTGTTAATAAATGGAATTTAACACAAGTTTCTTATGAGAGTTTTAACTCTAAAAACGAAGCTATAAATAAGTTAAATGCTATTAAAAAAACCGATTCTAAAGACGCTTGGTTGCTAGTAAAAGAATACTAAAATCAATTTTTTTTGAACTTCTTTTTTGATAGAATAGCTATATCTTTGCTTAAAACTATTCAATATGGTAAAAACACCCAAAGAATCTTTAACAATATTAACCGACATTGTATTGCCTGGTGAAACCAATCCGTTAGGGAATTTATTTGGTGGAGAATTATTGGCAAGAATGGACAGAGCTTGTAGTATTGCTGCACGACGCCATTCACGAAGAATTGTTGTTACTGCATCTGTAAATCATGTGGCCTTCAATAAAGCAGTTCCTGTGGGAAGTGTTGTTACTATTGAAGCTAAAGTAACACGTGCTTTTAAATCGTCTATGGAAATTTATGTTGACGTTTGGAGTGAAGATAGAGAATCTCAGGAACGCAGTAAGGTAAATGAAGGAATTTATACATTTGTTGCTGTTAATAATACTGGAGCTCCTGTTTCTATTCCAAAAATTAAACCCGAAACAGATCTTGAAAAAGAACGTTATGAAGGTGCTTTAAGACGTAAGCAATTAAGCTTAATACTTTCTGGAAAAATGAATCCTGCTGATGCTACTGAGTTAAAAGCGTTGTTTTAGATCCCTGTTTTCAAGGGAATGGCAATTTCAGCTGAAACCCTGAGTAAAACCTTCATGAATTCTATTCGCTTAAATTACATTTTGTAAATCCAGCTTGTAGGATTTTCAGTATTTGTATTTTTAGACAACACAAAACCTAAAATTGTTTTATCAGTAATTTTATCGGTGAAAATGGTCCCAATAATTTGTTTAGTAGTTACCTTATCGCCAGTATTTACCACAACATTTTCTAAGTTTTTATACACCGTAATATAATTACCATGCTGTATTAATATCGCTTTTTTATTACCTGTCATTACTTGCACTGCTAATACAGTACCTTCAAAAACAGCTCTCGCTTTACTGCCTTTATTGGTGGTAATTCTAACTCCATTACTTTGTATAGTCGCTGATTTAACAATTGGATGTGGTTGCTTACCAAAATAGGTAGAAACATACCCTTTTTCAACTGGCCAGGGTAATTTTCCTTTATTTAATGTGAATTTTGAAGCCAGCTTTTTTGCTTCAGCTGTAAGCGTAAATTCAGCAGATTTACTCGTTTTTGTTCCAGCTTTTTTATTAGAAGCAGCAATTGCATCTCTAATTGCTTTGTCAATTAACGCATCAATACGTGCTTCTTCTTTTTCAAATTGCTTAATCTGTTTTTTGTATTTATTTTCCTTCCGCTTTACAACAGTTAATAAATTTTCTTGTTCTTTTTTTTCTTTTTCAACTAGTGTTTTTTCCTTTTTTTCTTCGGATAAAAGTTTTTGTTTTAAGTCTTTTTTTAATTTTAAAGTATCCGTTAAAACTTGTAATTCTATTGTTTTTTGCTGAATTTGTTCTCCTTGTTTTTTTCTAAAAGAAGTATACTGCTTCATATATTGAAACCTTTTATACCCTTGAAGAAAATTTTCGGAAGATAACAAAAACATAATTCTACTATTTTGAGATTTACTTTTATACGATTTAAAAATCATATCCGCGTAATCCTTTTTTAAAGCTTCTAAATCACGCTTATTTTGGTTTATTTCAAGCTGATTTAAATAAATTTCATTCCCAAGTTCTTTAGATTCATTTGTTATTGCAGTAATTAAACTTTCACGTGTTTTAATTTTATCTTTTAAGTCGCTTAAATCACTTAATAAATTTTGCTCTTTTCTTATCGTATTAGAAAGTAAAGCATTAATATAAATTTGATCTTTTTGATTTTGAACACGGCGAGCTTCTAATACTTGGCGTTTCGTTCTTTGAGCCGAGATATTTACACTAAGTATTAGTGCTAAAATAAAGATAAGGTGCTTTAATTTAAACTGCATTATTTTAAACTAATTTCTTTATAACCATTTGGAATTGAAAACGGAAAAGTTAATACATTATTAAATTCAACTGAATGATATTCAATATTAATAGTAGTTAAATTCATATTCTCTATAGCTCTAATATTAATATTTTTAGGAAATTGCTCTCCTTTTATTTCACTATAATTTGGATAAGAAACCGATAATAATTGTTGTTTTTCAGGATGACGAATTTCCTGTTTATTTACTTTAAAAGTATAGGGATTCATAAAAAATAATATGCCAAACAATTCATTATCTTTTTTTGGTGATAATTGATATGAATTTTCGTTAATTACAGAATTGTATCTCCCTTTCTTCAAGTTTAAAACAGCTTGACCTAACAATATATTTTGAACTTTTTCATAATCTAATTCTGTACCTAGCCATTTACTTAATAGTGAAAAATCTCCATCAAAATAAGTTCGTTGCAATTTTTCATAATAAAGAACTCTATTTGGTGTTATTTTAACTTTTGCTAATGGAATACCAAATTTTGTAGCGCTCATCCAAATAGTTTTATCCTTTTCCAATCGTAATTTAATACTTACTGTTGCTGATGTTTTGTTGTCTTTATATTTAGTCTTAAGATTTGCACTAACAGTTTGTTGATGAAAATTATTTGTATAGTGGTTGCTAATTATTTTATTAGTTGAAAGTATATCAACATTGTTTATTCCTGTAGTGTTTTTGGTTGTTTTACATGAAGTAACAACTAATAAAATTAGGATTAATATTTTTGAAAAATGTTTCATTTAGTGTTTATTTCTTAACTCTTCAGCTTTTTGTTTGTATTTTAAAGCTTCCTTACTTTGCTTTAACCCTTCATAACTTATAAAAAGTTGCTCATAAAAATCAGCTTCCATAGTAGTATCATCAATAACAAAATCAATGCCAAGAGTTAAAACGTCTTTTGCTTCATTATATTTTCCCAATTTATTTAATGCTAATCCATTCATTTTATACAAATATGGTTGGGCTGGAAATATTTCTAAAGCATTTTTACTATCAATATATAAATCATTAAAAAGCTCATTTTCAACTTCTTTATTTAAAATTTCTTTTAGCAATTTATACTCTTTATTTTGATTGTATTTTTCTTTTAATCCTTCAATATCAATTGTTAAAATAACTATATTC
>SDWL01000005.1 GCA_004195315.1 Lutibacter sp. | reverse complement strand
AGATGTGTATAAGAGACAGCTATATGGCCAGTGATGATCAAATTCAAGTGGTTTTTATCTGCCATATCGACTTCGAAGTGAGAGGGCTTTATTACCATTTCGATTTTTTTGAAAAATATCTAATTTTTTTTTAATATTTTTTAAAGAATCAGTTTTCTTAAATTTTGCGTTAGTTGTTTTTTTAAGATCTCTAAGAGAATCTTTTTTTACACGTTCTAAGGAATCGGTTAATTTAATTTCAACATCATATTGTTGTTTTAACTCTTTTAGACGTGCATCAATTTTTTCAAGTATTTCATCATAATCATCAATTCTTGAAGTGTAATAATAATTGCTTTCTCTGAATCTAATTGTATCAATCTGATATTTCTCAAAAACAAATGGAAAATAATTTGCATTGCGTTGAAGATTGATATTTTTAATATTATCACCGCCTTCAGCAATAAAAATATCAGTCAATAAATCAACCATTTGTTCTTTAGCTATTAAATTTTTAGGTTTTTTAATGATTGTATTACTAGTGCAAGCACCAAAAAAAACGCTTAAAATAAGTATGTAAATAAATTTATTCATTTGTTCTATTAAACAGTAATCGTTTACCTTTTATTGTGTTGTGAAACACACCATTATGATATGCTAAATGACCGTTTACAAAAGTATGTGTAATTTTTGAATAAAAGGTAGTTCCTTCAAATGGAGACCAACCACATTTGTACAAAATATTCTCTTTAGTAACTGTCCAAGGTGATGAAATATCTACCAAAACTAAATCCGCATAATACCCTATTTTAATAAATCCTCTTTTTTCAATTTTGAATATTTTAGCAGGGTTATGGCACATTTTCTCTACTATTTTTTCAAGTGAAATTTTCCCTTGTCTGTGGGCTTGTAATAATGCAGGCAAAGCGTGTTGTACTAAAGGTCCTCCACTAGGTGCTTTGGTGTAAACTTGTTGTTTTTCTTCTAATGTATGTGGTGCATGATCACTAGCAATGACATCAATTTTATCATTCAATAAAGCTTTCCAAAGACCTTCTTTGTCTTTTTCTGTTTTTACTGCTGGATTCCATTTTATTAGAGTTCCTTTAATTTTGTAGTCACTTTCATCAAACCATAAATGATGCACACAAACTTCAGCCGTTATTTGCTTTTGTTCTACAGGAATTTTATTTGAAAATAGTTCCGTTTCTTTAGCAGTTGACAAATGAAAAATGTGTAAGCGCGCTCCAGTTTTTTTTGCTAGTGCAATAGCTTTAGATGAAGACAAATAACAAGCTTCTTCACTTCTAATTTTTGGATGTAATTCTATAGGGATATCATCACCATATTCATCTAAATAGTTGTCTAAATTCTTTTTTATGGTTGCTTCATCTTCACAATGTACAGCAATAAGCATTTTGGTTGACGAAAATATTTTTTCCAAAACTTTTTCATCATCAACCAGCATATCTCCTGTTGAAGAGCCTAAAAACAACTTAATTCCGGCAACATTTGTTGGGTCAGTTTTTAATAATTCTTCTAAATTATCATTTGTGCCGCCAAACATAAATGAATAGTTTGCGTATGAACTATTTGCAGCAATTTCAAATTTTTGTTCTAATAATTTTTGAGTTGTTGCTTGTGGAACTGTATTTGGCATTTCAATAAACGAAGTAATTCCACCAGCAATGGCGGCCTTACTTTCACTTTCAATAGTTGCTTTATGTGTTAAACCGGGTTCGCGAAAATGAACTTGATCATCTATAGCACCTGGAATTAAATATTTTCCTTCAGCATCTATTACAGTTGTATTAGAAGATTTTGAACTAATTGAAGAGTCTATATCAACAATATATTCACCATCAATTAAAACATCACACTCAATTATTTTCCCTTCGTTAACAATTTTGGCGTTTTTAATAAGTATCAAACTCATATTTTTCTTTTTCTTTTATTTTGGTAACCCTTGCAATCTCATTTTAATAACTCCAAAAACGGCTTCAGAAATTATGCTTCCACTCATTTTAGAAGTTCCTCTTTTTCTATCTGTGAAAACGACAGAAACCTCTTTGTGTTTAAATTTGCGTTTCCAAGCTTTAAATTTCATTTCAATTTGAAATGCGTAACCAACAAACTTAATTTTATCTAAATCTAGATTTTTTAACACAGTACTTTTATAACATACAAAGCCGGCAGTAGTATCAAAAATTGGGATTTGGGTTATAATTTTAACGTACTTTGAGGCGAAATAGGATAAAAGTAATCGTTTAATATCCCAGTTAACTACGTTAATCTTGTTATTTAAATATCTTGATCCTATCGAGAAATCAGCTCCGTCAATATCACATGCATTGTATAAATGTATTAAATCTTTTGGATTATGCGAAAAATCGGCGTCCATTTCTATAATATAATCGTAATTTTTTGATAAAGCCCATTTAAATCCATGAATATATGCCGCGCCAAGTCCAGTTTTTTCTTTTCTAACCTCTAAAAATAAATTAGAAAAATTATTTTGAAGGTTTGTAACGATTTCAGAAGTGCCATCAGGCGAACTGTCATCTACAACTAAAATATCAAATTGTTTTTCTTGAGAAAACACAGCTTTAATAATAGCTTCAATATTTTCTTTTTCATTGTATGTTGGAATAATAATAAGTGTATTTGACATATATCAAAATTATTTTGCAAAGATAAAACAAATTATTCCTAATTTTGCGTTAAATCAATTGCTAACTTAATGTTTGAAGCAACAAAAATAATACCTCAAAATAGTGATTGGATTACACTGATTTTAGTGTTTATTTTTTTTATTTTATCACTGTTAAAAGTGAAATTTAAAGACAGATTGTATCATGAAAGTACATTGTTTTTCTCAAAAAAATATCTTTCTATTTATTTTAATAAGGAAAAAAACCTGATTTTAAACTTTTTTCAAGCAGCCCTTTTTATTGTTAAATTACTGGTGTTGTCGCTATTATTTTATTTTGTAAATATGTATTTTAAAATTTATCCAAATTCTTTGAATTTCAACACCTATATGTTGCTGTTTTTTGTAGTTGGTTTGTATTTTAGTATTCACTTTTTATTTGGACTTTTACTTGCGTTATTATTTAATTTTAA
This sequence comes from Lutibacter sp., assembly GCA_004195315.1. Taxonomy (GTDB): domain Bacteria; phylum Bacteroidota; class Bacteroidia; order Flavobacteriales; family Flavobacteriaceae; genus Lutibacter. The sequence continues at coordinate 19,051 of SDWL01000005.1, read as the reverse complement.
AAATGAGTACACGAAAGCAATTTATTTTAAAATAAGTCATTTTAACAACTTGATTTTATGGATCTTACCGTTTTTGATTTTTAGTATTTATGCTAGTAAATATCAAGAATTATTAGTTAGAATTACTTTTTTAATATTTGTATTATTATTAATAGTAAGGTATAGTCTATTTTTGTTAAATAATAAAAAACTCATTTTTAATAACTTGTTCTATTTTATTTTATACCTTTGCGCCCTTGAAATAGCACCTTTAATAATTGTTTTAAAATTAACTGTTTAAAAATAAAATTGAAGAATATGAAAGTGAAAACAATATTAGTTTCTCAACCCGCTCCTAAAGCCGAAAACTCTCCTTATTTAGAATTATCAGAAAAACAAAAAGTTAAAATTGATTTTAGACCATTTATTCATGTTGAAGGAGTTTCAGCAAAAGAGGTAAGGACTCAAAAAATTGATTTAAATAATTATACAGCAATTATTTTAACAAGTAGGCATGCTGTAGATCATTTTTTTAGAGTTGCAGAAGAAATGAGATTTACAGTTCCTGATTCTATGAAATATTTTTGCGAATCGGATGCAGTTGCTTTCTATTTACAAAAGTATGTTGTATACCGTAAACGAAAAATTTACGTTGGGGGAAAAATTTTCGAAGATTTGGTTAAAATTATTAAAAAACATAAAGAAGAACAATTTCTATTGCCTTCTTCAGATAAGTTAAAAGAAATTGTACCAAATGCTTTAAATGATCTTGAAATAAGTTGGGAAAGAGGTATTTTTTATAAAACTGTCATGAGTGATTTGTCGGATTTACATGATGTTTTTTATGATGTTTTAGTGTTTTTTAGCCCTTCAGGAATAGACTCTTTATTTAAAAATTTCCCTAATTTCAAGCAAAATAATACGTGTATAGCAGTATTTGGAAATTCAACTGTAAAAGCAGCTACAGATGCTGGTTTAAAATGTAATATACAAGCTCCAACACCTGAAACACCTTCAATGACAATGGCCTTAGAAAAATATATAATTAAGGTAAATAAGAAGTGAAACTTAAAATAAATTATAAAAAAACCGAGTTTATCTCGGTTTTTTTATGCGAATAAATTCGAGAAAATATCTTCAACTTTTGTAACCTTAATAATTTTAATGTTGTGGTTTATTTTACTTATTTTATTAAATTTTGAGATAAATATTTTGGTGAAGCCTAGTTTTTCAGCCTCTAAAATACGTTGTTCTACTCGATTCACGGGGCGTATTTCACCCGCCAAACCAATTTCTGCGGCAAAACAAAAATCTTGAGGAATTGCAACATCTTCGTTTGAAGATAAAATAGCACTTATAACGGCTAAATCAATTGCAGGATCATCAACTTTTATTCCGCCAGCAATATTTAAAAATACATCTTTGGCTCCTAATCTGAATCCAGCTCGTTTTTCTAAAACTGCTAAAAGCATATTTAAACGTTTTATGTCATAACCAGTAGAAGAACGTTGAGGAGTTCCATACACAGCAGTACTTACCAAAGCCTGAACTTCAATCATTAAAGGACGCATACCTTCTAAAGTTGCCGCGATAGCTGTACCACTTAAATCATCTTCTTTTTGAGAAATTAAAATTTCTGAAGGATTTTCAACTTCACGTAAACCAATATTTTGCATTTCGTAAATTCCAAGTTCAGCGGTAGAACCGAATCGGTTTTTATTGGCTCGTAATATTCTATATGTATGATTTCTATCGCCTTCAAATTGTAAAACAACATCAACCATATGTTCTAATATTTTTGGACCAGCAATGGCACCATCTTTAGTTATATGTCCAATTAAAAGAACAGGAGTCGCTGTTTCTTTGGCGAATTTTATAAGTTCGGAAGTAGTTTCTCTAATTTGAGAAATAGAACCAGGAGATGCTTCAATGTATTCAGTATGTAATGTTTGAATAGAATCTATGACAACTACATCTGGATTTACGTCTTCAATAATTTTAAATATATTTTGGGTATTTGTTTCGGTTAAAATTAAGCAGTTTGTATTTGTAATTTGTAATCGTTCAGCGCGCATTTTTATTTGAGATTGGCTTTCTTCGCCTGAAACATACAATACTTTTTTAGGTATTTTTAATGCTATTTGTAACAATAAGGTTGATTTACCAATGCCAGGTTCTCCTCCTAATAATAACATGGATCCTTTTACTAAACCACCACCTAAAACTCTATTAAATTCATTGTTATTAGTTGAAATCCTATCTTCTTTATCTATAGATATTTCATTAATTTTTAATGCTTTATTAGCTTTTTTTGTTTCGGAGGTTTGTTTCCAATTTCTTTTTTCTTCTTTTAGAATAATTTCTTCAGCTATGGTATTCCATTCATTACAAGATTTACATTGCCCAAGCCATTTTGCATATTGTGTTCCACAATTTTGACAGAAAAAAGTTGTATTGGTTTTAGCCATTTTTAAAGGTGTTGAAAAGAAGTAAATATACTAAGAATTCTTAGTTATTTTGATGCTTATTATAAATAGGAAGTAATAAAAAAGATAAACCTCCAAAAATAATAACCATAATGGTTTGTGCTGTCCACATAATCCAACCAAAAGCGCGAGCCGCATTGTCATCAACATTATATAAAATAAGTGCACTTGCAACAAAAACAGGATAAGTGCCTAAACCTCCATTTGTTAGAGCCATACTTAAACCACCAACCACAAAACCAACAATAATGGCTGCAAAAGGAAGGTTAATAGTTTCCGGTAATGCAAATGTTACAACGTAAAACATTAACACATACATTGACCAAATAAAAATGGTATGAAAAATAAACTCCCATTTTTTCTTCATTTTGTAGATACTTTTAACACCATCTAATAAATCATTAATAAATGATATTATTTTAATAATAACATTATTTTCAGATTTTTTTAAATAACGGAAAGTAAAATAACCAATTAACGGAAATACACCAAAAATTAGAATTTTAGAATAGACGGTACTTTCTCCTTTGTCTTTAAAAATATAACTACTAATTAATTCGGTTTGTAAAAAGAACGCGATTCCAATAATACTAAAAAGCATAACAACATCTGCAACTCGTTCAGCAACTATAGTTCCGAAGGCCTTTTTAAATGGGATGTTTTCATATTTTTTTATGCTAGCTGCACGGGCAACTTCGCCTGAGCGAGGAATTACTAAATTTAATAAATATGCAATTAGCACAGCCATGATGCTATTCGCAAGTTTAGGTTTGTACCCTAAAGGTTCTAATAAAAATTGCCATCGATAAGCACGTGATAAATGACTTAAAGTACCGAAAACTAAAGATAAAGCAACCCACCAATAATTTGCTGTTCTAAATGAAGTTTTTATGGAATATATATCATTGCCTGTTAACTTTGATAGTGAATACCAAATTAAAAAAACTCCCAATGCAATTGGAAGTGTTATAAAACTTATCTTTTTTAGTTTTTTGATCAAGTTAGGTTAGGGAATTGTCATTTTCATTCGGAAAAATAAGCGTAGGTTTAAAAGACTTAGCTTTTTCAAAGTCTATGATTCCATAAGAAATAATAATAACAATATCTCCTTTAGCTACTTTACGAGCAGCAGGGCCGTTTAAGGTAATTTCACCACTGCTTCTTGGTCCAGGAATGGCATAAGTTTCAAGACGTTCACCATTGTTGATGTTTACAATTTGAACTTTTTCTCCTTGAATTATATTTGCGGCATTCATTAAATCCTCATCAATAGTCACACTTCCAATATACTGTAAATCAGCTCCGGTAACTTTAACTCTGTGAATTTTTGATTTTACTACTTCTATTTGCATAGTGCAAAATTAATAATTTTGTTTTAATCTTTTTAAATTTACAAACTTATATTGTCTATAAGTCTAATTTTATCAGCAAAAACAGCTATAAAAGCTCTGTATTTTTGCTCTTGGTCTTTATTTTTAATTGGTTGAAGCGTTTCTTCAACGGCAATTTCAAAATATTCGAGTTCTAATAATGGTTGATTTTTAAATTCATTTTCAACCCAGTCAATAACTTCTATTGCACTTTTTATGCCAAACTCTTTTTTTGCCTCTTTAAGTGTTTTATAAATAAAAGGCGCAACTTTTCTATGCTCTTTTGTCAGTCTGCTATTTCTTGAACTCATGGCTAAACCATCAGCTTCTCTATAAATTTCACATCCAATAATTTTGGTAGAAATTTGGTGTTTTTCAACCATTTTTCTTATGATTTGCAATTGCTGAAAATCTTTTTCTCCAAAATAAGATTTTGTAGGTGTCACAATTTCAAATAACCGTTTAACAATGGTTCCAACGCCATCAAAATGCCCATCTCTAAATTTTCCTTCCATTTGATGCTCTAAACCATCAAAATTAAATAATTGAGAGATAATGTTACTACTGTAGATTTCGTCCGCAGTTGGAGTGAAAACAATATCACAAGATACAGATTTTAAAAGTGATAAATCACTATCAATAGTTTTTGGGTAGTTGACTAAATCTTCTTGCTTATCAAACTGAGTTGGGTTTACAAAAATACTTACTATAACAATATCATTTTCTTTTTTAGCTTGTTTAATAAGCGATAAATGACCTTTGTGAAGTGCGCCCATGGTAGGTACAAAGCCAATAGCAGTTCCCTTTTTTAACGACTTAATTTTTTGTTGAATGGATTTTATTTTAGCAAAAACTAACATATAGTATTGTTAATAAACGTTAAAAGCGTGCAAACTTACATTTTTCAAGCTTAATTCTACATTAATTTTCGTAATTTTGCATATTCTATTAAAATAGAGTTGGTTTATGAAAGATAAGAGAGTGTTGGTTGTTTCTTCAGAAGTAGTGCCATATTTACCAGAAAATGAATTATCAACAACTTCATTTGAAACAGCAAAAATGGTTCATGGGAAAGGAGGGCAAACCCGAATTTTTATGCCTCGTTTCGGTTTAATTAACGAAAGAAGGCATCAATTGCATGAAGTAATTCGTTTATCGGGTATGAATTTAGTGATTAATGACATGGACATGCCATTAATAATTAAAGTGGCTTCAATACCAAAAGAAAGAATGCAAGTTTATTTTATTGATAATGAAGAGTATTTTAAAAGAAAAGCATTATATACAGATGAAGATAATAACTTGTTTGAAGACAACGATGAAAGAGCTATATTTTTTGCGAAAGGTGTAGTAGAAACTGTAAAAAAATTAAATTGGGCACCAGATATTATTCATGTTCATGGGTGGATGGCTTCTCTTTTACCATTATATATTAAAGAATATTATAAAGATGATGCATTATTTAATGGCAGTAAAATAGTAACATCAGTTTATAATACCAGTTTTGAAGGTATATTAAGTAATGATTTTTCTAAAAAAATTAAGTTCGATAATATTGACGAATCAAAAATTAAAACAATTTCCAATCCAAACTACACAAATATTTTAATAAATGCTATTGAAAACTCTGATGGCATTATTAAAGGAAGTGAAGAATTACCAACTGAGTTAGAAGAATTTTTAAAAACAAGCGATAAGCCTGTGTTAGATTATTTTCATGTAAGTGAATTTGATACAGCTTACACGGAATTTTATTTAAACAAAGTTTTATAGTTTAATCATCAAAAATCTAAAATTAAATATGACAACTAAAGTTGTAAAAGTATTAAAATACTTAGGGCTATTCTCAATAGTATTTTTTACAATAATTTCTTGCGAAAAAGAAATAGAAAGTATAGGCGTTAATCTGGTTGATAACAATAATTTTAAAACAGACAATTTAATTTCAGAAGTAATAACAGCTAATGAAAATGTAGATAGAGTGATTTCTAGTGGAGTTTCACAATATTTACTGGGTGTGTATTCAGATGTTGAATTTGGAAAGTTAAAAGCTTCTATTATTTCTCAATTATCACTTCCAGCAATTGGAGACTCATACAGTTATGGTACAAACTCAGCAATTGATTCAGTAATAATTAATATACCATATCAATCTACAAGAGAGGATAATGAAGCAGATGGAAAACCTAAGTTTTCTATAGATTCAGTTTTTGGAGATGCTAATGTTGAATTTCAATTAAGTGTTTATGAACTAAAAACTTTTTTGAACACCTTAGATCCTGAGGATCCATCAAAAACTGCTGTTTATTATTCTGATAAAGTATTTTCAAAAGATGAAATGCCATTATTTTCAGGGAATTTCAAAGTGAATCCAAGCGATACAGTATCTTATATAAAAAGATATTTGGCAGATGGTGAAACTGTTTTTGATAAGGATACCATTAAACAATCAAATTTAAGCCCAAGTATTAATATTCCATTAAATGAAGATATGATTCAACAACTTTTTGTTGACAATATCAATGGTATAGATTTTTCATCTATTGATGCTTTTCAACATGGTTTTAGAGGATTGTATATTGAAGCTGAAGGATTGGATAATGAAGTATCACATTTAATATCATTGAGTATAGCGAATGCAAATATGACAATTTACTATTCAAATGATGAGGAAGAAGGTGCCGATGTAGATTTAAATGGTAATGATGTAAAAGGCGAAGGACTAGTTAGAATTAAACAAAAACACATATTTTCATTTGGCTCTGTAAAATCAAATTTTTTAGATAGAGATATTACCAATGTTAAAGCTAGCGGAGAAGATAGATTGTATGTGCAAGGAGCAGCGGGTTCAATGGCAACAGTAGATTTATTTAACGCTGGAGACATAGAAAATATAAAAGCTGATGATGCTTTATATGGGGAATATGGATGGCTAATTACAAATGCTAATTTAATTTTTTATGTAGATCAGGATGCTTCAAATAATATTGTCCCAGAACAACTTTTTCTATATAATTACGATGATAATTCACAAATATTGGACATGATGACCGAAGGGTTATCAGCAGTTGGCGGAGTACTGGAAAGAGATGAAGAAGGAGAACCATATAAATATGTATTTAAAATCACAGACTATATTTCAGAGTTATTAAAAAAATTGGAAGGAGACGAAGAAGCCTCAGTTGATTTAGTGAAATTAGGTTTAAAAGTTTATAATCCATCAGATTTACCTACTACTATTTCTGATACTAAAATAAAAGATTACAGTTGGAATCCAAAAGGTGTTGTATTGTTTGGACATGATGTGAGTGAAGTAGAAAAAAGAGTAAAATTGGAGATATCTTATACGTCAGTAGTATCAGATAATTAAAAAAAATGTTGCTATGTGTGGTATTGTAGGTTATATTGGTTATAGAAAAGCATATCCAATCGTAATAAATGGATTACAACGTTTAGAGTATAGAGGTTATGACAGTGCGGGAATTATTTTAATGAATAATACTAAAGCTAATCTCTACAAAACAAAAGGAAAAGTCTCGGACCTTAAAGAGCTAGTTGAAAAAAGCAATGTTGAAGGTAATTTAGCTATAGGTCATACTCGTTGGGCTACTCATGGAATTCCGAACAATGAAAATTCTCACCCACATGTTTCAAATTCAGGAAACTTAGTAATTGTTCATAATGGTATTATTGAAAACTATAATACCATAAAAAAAGAGCTTGTAACAAGAGGCTATACTTTTAATAGCGATACAGATACTGAAGTTTTAATTAATTTAATTGAAGAGGTAAAAATTAAAAACAATTGTAAATTAGGTGAAGCAGTTCAATTAGCATTAGCAAATGTAGTTGGTGCATATGCTATTGCTGTTTTTGATATCTCAAAGCCAAATGAAATAATTGTTGCTCGATTAGGAAGTCCAATAGCAATTGGTATTGGAGATAATAACGAAGAGTTTTTTATAGCGTCTGACGCTTCGCCATTTGTTGAATATACAAGAGATGCAGTTTATTTAGATGATGAAGAATTAGCAATAATTAAAATAGGTAAAGAAATAAGAATCCGAAAAATACAAGATAATTCTTTTGTTGAACCTAACATTCAAGAGCTAAAACTAAATTTAGAGCAAATTGAAAAAGGTGGTTATGATCACTTTATGTTGAAAGAAATTCATGAACAACCTAATGCGATTTTAGATACTTATAGAGGGCGTCTTTTAGCAGATCAAGGTATTATTAAAATGGGTAGTGTTGACAATAATATTACTAAATTTTTAAATGCAAACCGTATTATCATTGTAGCCTGTGGAACTTCTTGGCATGCAGGTTTAGTTGCTGAATATTTATTCGAAGATTTAGCTCGTATACCAGTAGAAGTAGAATATGCATCAGAATTTAGATATCGAAACCCAATAATTAATAAAGGAGATATTGTTATTGCAATCTCTCAATCAGGTGAAACAGCTGATACTTTGGCAGCTGTGAAATTAGCGAAATCTAAAGGTGCTTTTGTATTTGGAGTTTGTAATGTAGTTGGTTCGTCTATAGCTAGAGAAACTGATACTGGAGCATATACTCACGCAGGACCTGAAATTGGAGTTGCTTCAACCAAAGCATTCACAACTCAAATAACAGTACTGGCTTTAATGGCTTTAAAATTAGGTAATTTAAAAGGAGAACTTTCAAATTCACAATTTCAAGCTTACTTACAAGAAATGAGTTTGATCCCTTCTAAAGTGGAAGAAACATTAAAAATTAATGCAATTGTAGAAGAAATAGCTTCCATTTATAAAGATGCTCCAAATTGTTTATATTTAGGAAGAGGATATAATTTTCCCGTAGCATTAGAAGGCGCTTTAAAATTAAAAGAAATATCATATATTCATGCCGAAGGATATCCTGCAGCTGAAATGAAACATGGTCCCATAGCTTTAATTGACGAATCTATGCCTGTTATAGTTATTGCAACAAAAAAGGGTCATTATGACAAAGTTGTAAGTAATATTCAGGAAATAAAATCAAGAAAAGGAAAAATTATTGCCGTTGTAACTAAAGGAGATACAATTGTAAAAGGACTTGCCGATCACATTATAGAAATTCCTGAAACAGAAGAAGCTTTTACACCATTATTAGCTACAATACCTTTGCAATTACTTTCATATCATATAGCAGTTATGCGTGGTTGTAATGTTGATCAACCAAGAAATTTAGCGAAATCGGTTACGGTAGAGTAAAAAAGAAGAGATTTAAGCTTAAAAAATCATGTTACTATTAACAGATCATTTATCAGAATAATACATTCTTTTTGAGGCGGTAAATTTACAAATTGTATTAAATCTTCAATTTTAGTTACTTTTTCTTTTTCAATTTGAACAATTTCAGGATATAATTCAGAAAGTTGTAATAAACCACAGGAAAGAATTTCATCACCTTTTGTCTCCTTTATTAAGTGTTAAAACACTTAATAAACCAGCAGCAACTCAACCAATTATTAATACATCAAAAGTTTCATTTTATAATATTTAATTATGAAAGTAATCCTTGAATATTTGTAGCAAATAACTTTACAGCTATTGCTAAAAGTATAACTCCAAATATTTTTCTTAAAATATTAATACCGTTTTTACCTATTATCTTTTCAATTTTCACTGATGTTTTTAATACAATATACATAAAAATTATATTAACAATTATTGCAATTACAATATTAATTGTGGCATATTCAGCTCTTAACGATAAAATTGTTGTTAAACTACCAGGGCCTGCAATTAAGGGGAATGCTAAAGGAAAAACCGAAATAGTTTTTGCGCTATTCTCTTCTTCTTTATAAAGAGAAATACCTAATATCATTTCTAAGGCTAAAAAAAATAAAATAAAAGCACCTGCAACAGCAAACGAATTAACATCAATACCAATTACATTAAGAATACTTTTTCCTAAAAATAAAAAAGCAATCATAATTATACCAGCAATTAGTGAAGCTTTTTCAGATTGAATATTACCAAATTTAACACGTAAATCTATAACAATTGGAATATTTCCAACTATATCAATTACGGCAAATAATACCATTGTTGCAGTAAATATTTCTCTAATATTTAATTCCATAGTTTAACTAACTTTAATGTCTCAAAAATATATATAAATGACAATTTAAATTCAGGCAAAAGTATGTAAAAAAATAGTTTATTTTTGCAAAATGTTTCAATTAGGAAAAACCATAGTTTCAGAAGATATTATAGAGAAAGAGTTTGTCTGTAATTTATCAGCCTGTAAAGGCAAATGTTGTATAGATGGAGAAGCTGGAGCTCCATTAGAAGAAAAAGAACTTCAAATATTATTGGATATATATCCTTTTATAAAACCATTTTTAAGGCCTGAAGGAATTAAAGCGATAGAAGACCAAGGGCTTTTTATTACTACTGAGGGTGATTTTGAAACGCCATTAATTGATGAAAAGGATTGTGCGTATGTAATTTTTGATGATAAAAATACTGCAAAATGTGGTATTGAAGAAGCTTATAACCAAGGTGTAATTAAATGGAAGAAGCCAATTTCTTGTCATTTATATCCTGTTCGTATTATGGAATACAGCGAATTTTCAGCAGTAAATTACCATCAATGGCCAATATGTGATGATGCTTGTACGCTAGGAAAAGAACTAAAAGTGCCAGTTTACAAATTTATAAAAGAAGCTTTAATACGAAAGTTTGGAAAAGATTGGTATGAAGAACTTGAAAAAGTAGCTGAAAATTACAAGAAGTAATAGATTACAATTTAATCTAAAGAATTAAAAGAGGTTCTGCCTAGTGGGTAAATTGGAAAGTTTGTAAACCTTAGGTTTTCATCAAACCAAAAATAAATGTTCTTTTGAATGCCTCGTGGTCCTGCCCTGGGGATTATTTAATTAAAATTATATTTAAAAATTTTATATCTAAAATTTTCGAAATTTTCTTTTTTATAGATGAATTCAGTAAAGAATTTGAAAAAGCGAAGACCAAGCATATTTTTTAAAAAATATGTTATTTATATAGTTTTACAGATTTATAATTAACTTATTGTTAGGCTGTGTAGTCTTTATTCCGAAAAAAAACATTCCTTGAATGCAGAAATATTAGGTATAAGATTATTTTCTTAAATGAACTCGTGTTAATTTTTATTTCTTTCCACCAACAACAATTACAAATTCACCTTTTGGTGCTTTTATTGTAAAGTGTTCAATAACTTCAGCAATAGAACCCCTTACTGTTTCTTCGTATAATTTAGTCAATTCTCTTGAAACTGAAATTGGTCTGTTCGCCCCAAAATACTCTGCAAAATTGGTGAGCGTTTTAAGTAATTTATGAGGCGATTCATAAAAAATCATAGTACGAGTTTCTTCAGTTAAAAAAGTTAAGCGTGTTTGTCGTCCTTTTTTAACGGGTAAAAACCCTTCAAAAATAAATTTATCGTTTGGTAAACCGCTATTTACCAATGCCGGCACAAAAGCAGTTGCGCCAGGTAAACATTCAATTTCAATACCACTTTCTACACAAGCACGTGTTAATAAAAATCCAGGATCTGAAATTGCGGGCGTTCCAGCATCAGAAATTAAAGCAACCGTTTCACCGTTTTTAATTCGTTCGATAATTCGTTCAACCATTCTATGCTCGTTGTGCATATGATGGCTTTGCATATGTGTTGAAATTTCAAAATGCTTTAATAATTTACCACTTGTTCGTGTATCTTCCGCTAAAATTAAATCAACCTCTTTTAAAACTCTGATTGCTCTTAGCGTAATATCTTCTAAATTTCCTATAGGAGTTGGCACCAAGTATAGTTTTGAACCCAAAATTTGTATTTTTAAATTTTATCTATTATTTTTAAATCTGTATTTATTCAGCATACATTTTATCAATAAGCTCTTTATATTTTTGCTGAATTACTTTTCTTTTTAGCTTTAATGTTGCTGTAATTTCACCTGTTTCAATGCTAAATTCTTTAGGTAATAATGTAAATTTTTTAATTTTTTCGAACATGGAGAACTCTTTTTGTAATTCTTCAAATCGCTTTTCAAACATATCTTTAATTTGATTATTATTAATCAATTCTTCAATATCTTTAAAAGTAATTTTATGCTCTAGAGCGTATTTTTTTAAATTTTCAAAGCTTGGAACTGCTAAAGCGGTAACGTATTTTTGTTGATCACCAATAACAGCTATTTGTTCAATAAAAGCATCGTTAATTAGAGCAGTTTCTAATTTTTGAGGAGCAATATATTTTCCTCCAGAAGTTTTCATTAGATCTTTAATTCTATCTGTAATAATTAAATTTCCATTTTCATCAATTTTACCAGCATCGCCTGTGCAAAACCAACCATCTTTAAATACATTAGCAGTTGCTTCTGGTTTTTTGTAATATCCTTGCATAACACCAGGACCTTTTACTAAAATTTCATTGTTATCTCCTATTTTAATTTGAGAACCTTCAATGGTTTTCCCGGCAGAATTAAATTCGAAATTTGTATCTCCAAAAAGAGAAACTGTTGCTGTAGTTTCTGTTAACCCATAACCACATTTAACATTTAATCCAAAAGAATGAAAATAAGAAACCATATCTGCCGCTAAAGGAGCGCCACCACACGGCATAAATTTAATACGTCCACCAAAAACATCTCTCAACTTGCTAAGCACCAATTTATCTGCAACTTTATACTTTAATTTTAGTCCAAAAGGAACCTTTTTTTCTAGTCTTTTATAATTATTATTATACTTATTTCCAATTCCCAAAGCCCAACTTATCATTTTTACTTTTGTTGGTGAAGCTTCTTTCCTTTTATCTTGAATTGCAGAATAAATTTTTTCAAAAATACGAGGAACGGTGCACATAACTGTTGGTTTTACCTCTTTTAAAACTTCTGCAATTAATTTTGGATTCTGATTAAAGTAAACTTCTATTCCTCTGTGTAAACAGAAGAAAACCCAACTACGTTCATAAATATGACTTAAAGGTAAAAAACTTAAGGAACTATCTTTTTCAGAAACGACAAGTTCAAAATCATGAGCTTTTAATGACTCCATAAAATTTGAATGATCTAACATTACTCCTTTGGGTTCTCCTGTAGTGCCAGAAGTGTAAATGATACTTGCTAAATCAGCTGAGTCAGCTTCAAAATATCTTTTTTGAAGTTCTGTTTCTAAGCTTTTTGGAAATTCAACATTTACAAAATCTACTAAATAGATAGAGTTCTTGTCTTTTTGAATCTCAATAGTTGAGTTTAAAGCAATAATTAATTTTAAATATTGGTTAGATTTTGCAATTTCAAAAGCTTTATTATACTCCTCCTGACCACCAACAAAGATCACGCTTATTTCTGCATCTTTTACAATATATTCGGCTTCATTTTTAGAACTTGTTGAATAGATAGGAACTGTAACTGCCCGAATGCTCATAATTGCAATATCAGCAATTATCCATTCAGCCATATTTTCAGCAAAAATAGCAACATTTTGCTGTTCTGTAATTCCAAAATTCAACAACGATTTTGACAAGTTTTTAGTTTGTTTCCCTAGCGAATTCCAAGAAATTCCAACCCATGTATTCCCAATTAATTCTTTATAATAAATTGCATTTTTTTGTTTGTATTTCTCAACCTTCTCTCTAATTTCTAATCCAATTTGATTTATGCTCATTTGTTATATGTTTTGAAATGTTTTAACAGTCAGTTCACTTGTAATATCTCCTGTATGTTTAATTGCTAATGGTTCAAATAATAATACATGAACTTCTTCTTTTGCAATTGGTTTATGTTCTTCTCCTTTTGGTATTATATAAATTTCACCCTCGTTTAACTCAATAGTTTTATCTCTAAATTCAATTATTAAACTCCCTTTTATTATCATAAAAAGCTCATCTTCATTTTCGTGGCTATGCCAAATAAATTCTCCTTTTAATTTAGCAAGTAATAATTGCTGGCCGTTTAGTTCTCCAATTTTCTTAGGAGTCCAATGTTCATTAAACAGTTTAAATTTCTCTGAAATATTGATTGGTTTCATCTGCATAAATTATATTTTTTTATTGGTCAGATGGAATTTGCTATTTATCATATTTAATTAAATATGTTATTCATGATGAATCAGTTGATATTTTTAAATCCTCATTAGCCCTTGCATCTAAAGAGGGTGTTATTTCTAATGCAACATACAGGATCAACAATCCTACAAAACCAGAATGTTGGTTGAAGTTTAAAAGCAAAATAACTTATAAAGATGACAAACCGTTTATATTAAATGGTGTAATGATGGATGTAACTGATGAGATTATTTCAAAACGAGCGGTTACGAATGAACTTGATTTTATTGAAACTTTAATCGAAAGTATCCCACATCCAATATTTTATAAGGATAAGAAGGGTTTGTATAAATTTTTCAATAGTGCATTTCAAGAGTTCATTGGATTACAGAAAAATGAATTACTTAATAAAAGTGTTTATGATGTTGCACCAAAGGAGTTGGCTGATGTATATAGAAAAGCTGATAATGATTTACTGGATGAAGGTGGCAAACAGATATATGAAGCCAAAGTCAAGTATGCAGATCAGTCTTATCGTGATGTCATCTTTACAAAAGTTGTTCATACTGATAGTGATGAAAAGTCACTCGGTATTGTTGGTGTTATGCAGGATGTTTCAACACAACGTTCTGTGGAACGTGAATTAAAAAGAATCTACATGGCCAATAATATTTTGCTAGATATGAACCATCGTATCCTAGACTATTATTCTGAAGCTCAATTCTTACATGATATTATGATCAGGTTTAGTGAGATTATTGGTGAAAATTTAATCGCTACTTTAATAGAAGTTGATGAACATAAGATGATTTCAATTATTGATAGTTATGGCTTAAAGATGCCTGACTCTGATATAAAAATGTTACATGATGAAAGTTATTTCTTTACACTTACCAAAGAAGATTATTCAAAGGCTTATTTAACCAAGGAGTTAAAAATCTCAGATTTTGCCCCAAATGATATAGGTATAGATGTACTTGAAATGAATCCGATTAATGATGTAATCTTTATACCTATCACGTTAGAAAATGAAATAAGATGGTATTATGTATATGCTTCCTTTGAGGAAGGTAGTTTAAATGAGAATGATCTAGTTGTTGCTAATTATATTAGAGAAGAAATGAACATGATTATGCAATTGTTCTACTTGTATCAAAAAACTCTAAGATTATCAAGATTTGACGGTTTAACAGGTTTAATGAACAGGCAATATTTTGATGAGACGCTTAACAATTCTATAGATAACTTAAATAACTTTAGTGTGGTCATTTTTGATTTGGATAAACTTAAAATTCTCAATGATACACTAGGACATGATATGGGTGACAAGTATTTGTGTACACTTAGTGGTATGGTTAAGAATGCATTTAATCAGGCATGTTCATTTGGTCGTATAGGTGGAGATGAGTTTGCAGGTGTAATAATCGACGTTGATACTATCTCTCAGAAATTTGAAGATTTAAGATTAGAGTTCAGAAAAAAAATGTCTATAGAAACGGAAGGCATGTTTGAAACCAGTTTTAGTTATGGCATAGCATCTTATCCTCTAGATGGTCATAGTTATAAAGCACTTCTGAAAACAGCTGATCAAAGAATGTATGAATACAAAAGAAAATATGCTCATAATCAAAGAATCCCTTATTAAGGGATTTTTTTATTTGCAGTAATACCTTTTCTTGACAAATAATTTAGTAGTTACTATAATAATTACTAAAGGGGAATGATATGAAATTAAAAAGTAAAGATGGTCTAAAAGCAGCAGTGCCAATTATGATTGGCTATTTTCCTGTTGCAATGGCCTTTGGTATATTATCAAAAGGTGGTGGCTTAAGTTTTATAGAGACAGCGGGATTTTCTATAATCTTATTCGCAGGTGCCAGTCAGTTTATAGGTGTGAGCATGTTAATGTTAGGTGCAGGAATTGGAGAAATTGTTTTAACGACACTTCTACTTAACTTCAGACATTTTTTTATGAGTGCATCACTTGTATCAAAATTAGGTCATATCAATAAAGGACTGAAACCTATATTAGGCTTTTTTGTAACTGATGAAGTCTTTTCTGTCGCATCATTTACTGAAGGTGAGTTAAGTGATCAATATTTATTAGTATTGGAGATTGCTTCTTACTCAAGTTGGGTTATAGGTACAATCGTAGGATTTTTAATTGGTAACATATTGCCACCGTTATTACAAATGAGCATGGGTATAGGGTTATATGCTTTATTTGCATCAATATTAGTACCTGAACTAAAGAAAAGTTCGAAAGCTGTTGTTCTGGCTTCAATTGCAGGTGCTTTTAATATGTTTTTACGACTTATGTTAAAGTTACCACAAGGCTGGAGTATTGTTATTACAATAGTATTAGTATCTGCACTAGGTGTAGTGATTTATAAGGAGGCAGCTGATGAGTAATACGATGATTATTATTTTATGCATGGCTCTAGTGACTTACATACCAAGGGTGATACCATTTGTTACTATATCAGAAAGACCATTACCGAAAAAATTAAAACAA
Source organism: Lutibacter sp. (assembly GCA_004195315.1). Lineage (GTDB taxonomy): Bacteria > Bacteroidota > Bacteroidia > Flavobacteriales > Flavobacteriaceae > Lutibacter. Next base: position 2,651 of record SDWL01000005.1, on the reverse strand, counting down.
TTCTTAGGATTTGTACCATATACAGCCCTAGGTGCATTATTAATACCTGGTGTTTTTTCAGCTGTGGAAGGGGAACTACTTATCTCGTTATGTGGTATCGGTTTCGCATTTGTTTTTTCATGGAAAAAGAACAGTATGATACTGGCAGTTGTAGGTTCAATATCAGTTGTATATTTATTATTACTGATAAAGTAAGGAGGCATAATGATTGAGGAAATGAAGAAACTCGGTTTTACAGAATATGAAGTTAAAGCGTATACAACTCTTCTTAAACATCATCCTATAAATGGATATGGCTTGAGCAAACATTCAATGATTCCAAGATCAAGAGTATATGAAGTATTAGATAGTTTAAAAGAAAAGGGTGTTGTATTCGAGCAACAAGATGGAAAATCAAAATTATTTGCACCATTAGACCCTAGACTGTTGATTGAAAGACTCAAACATGACTACAATAGAATCATAGAAGATGTTAAACTATATACTGAGAACCTTTATAATAAAAATGAAATTGATTATGAAGTAAAGGTTATAAAAGGTAGAAGCGAGATTATGCAACATATTTCTTTGTTACTCAAATCTGCAAAACGGAGAGTTGCTGTTTCTATATGGGATGAAGAGCTGTGTGAATTAAAAAATGATATAGATGTATTAAAAGAAAAGGGTGTTCAAATTAGAGGTGTGTACTTTGGTAAAGATAACCCTTATGAAGATTTAATCGAACATAGAAGAGTTGAAAGATACATAGCAGAGAAAAATGATCGGTATATCATATTAGTTATTGATGATACCGATGTTATTTCAGGTAAAATCTCAACAGACAATATCTCAAGAGTGATGTGGAGTCAAGATCCAACTGAAATTGACATGAAAGATGATTTTATAGCACATGATGTTATGATCAATAAATACGCAACACAATTGGAAGACCGTAAAGGTTATGAAAAAGCTCTAGACTTGATTAGAAAAGACTATTTTATTTATACAGAGGAAGAATATGAAACTTTTAAAGATGCTTAAAAAAAATAAAAGGTATCAATTGAAAATTTTGATTGGCTTTATGGAGGCTATTTCCTCCTTCTAGACTATTGGCTGAAACTAATAATTGAAGGAGAAGTTATGAAAAAGACTAAAGATATGATAAAAGAAGGTATTTGGGCAGGACTAAATCAACCTGATATTACAATTAAGGATTCCGATATTGTAGTGTTGAGTGTTCCATTTGATGGTGGTGTAAGTTTTAGAAGTGGAGCAAAGGATGGTCCTGAAGCTATAAGAAGTATCACATATAGCATTGCACCTACGACTGAAGATTTTAGAAGCATCAAACATATTAATGTAAAAGATATAGGTGATGTGGATGGCACGACAAGAGATGAATTATTTTCAAACACAGAACAGATAGTAGAGGACTTGGTCAAAACAAATAAAAGGTTCACTATAATTGGTGGTGATCATTCTATTACCATTCCTGTATTAAGAGGTATAAATAAAGCAGTAGATAAGAATTTTGGTATCATACACATTGATGCGCATTTTGACTTGTGTGATACATTAGAAGGTGATCATCTATCTCATGGCTCAACAGAAAGAAGAGCATTAGAGCTTGATTATGTTGATTCTGATAGCCAATTCTTTATTGGTATCCGATCAATTGAAGAAGATGAACTTGAGTTTATAAGTAATAATCCTGTAAATGTCATCAACGCAAAAAGATTTAATCAATTAGGTGTTGATGAAGTGTTCAATCAGGTGAAAGAAGTCATGGAAGAATTTGATTCAATTTATATCACATTGGATATTGATTGTCTTGATCCTGCATATGCAGCTGGAACAGGGACACCACAATTTGGAGGACTAACTTCAAGACAGTTATTGGATTTACTTGAGAAACTGTTTACTCTACCTATTATAGGGTTTGATGTTGTAGAAGTAGCTCCTAAGTTAGATCCTGCATTAACATCTGTTTTTGCAGCAAGAAAAATTATTACTGAGTGTTGGGGCCATTGGTTCTAAATAATAAAGCCGCCTAGGATACACTAGGCGGCTTTTTGTCATCATCATTTGGTGAATTATAAATTAAATCCATACGACTAAGAGCATGAATATCTTTATCTATTTTATTGTGTAAATCATCATTAGGAATATTGTATATCTTTTGAAGTTCAAAATAAATTTCATCGTAATTATGACCTTTACTGATCAATAACCAAACTTCTTTTAGTGAGTCATCTATTGAGAATATTTCAGAACTTCTTAAATTACGAATTACTAGTTTATTGGAATACTGATACCAATTTAAGTGTTTTGAAATTTTTAACATTGTTTTGGCCTAGACTAAAGAATTATCAATAGATGCTAACCAACCACTGTCACAGTCATCTTTACCAGATGCTAACCATCCACTGTCACAGTCATCTTTACCTGATGCTAACCAACCACTGTCACAGTCATCTTTACCTGATGCTAACCAACCACTGTCACAGTCATCTTTACCTGAAGCTAACCAACCACTGTCACAGTCATCTTTACCAGAAGCTAACCAACCACTGTCACAGTCATCTTTCCCAGAAGCTAACCAACCACTATCACAGTCATCTTTCCCAGAAGCTAACCAACCACTATCACAGTCATCTTTCCCAGAAGCTAAC
>SDWL01000529.1 GCA_004195315.1 Lutibacter sp. | reverse complement strand
TCAACTAAATTATTAGCAGTATTATTTTTAGTTTTTGCTTTGGCAATGGGAATTGCAACTTTTATTGAAAACGACTATGGTACCGAAACAGCTAAAGCATTGGTATACTCTACTTGGTGGTTTGAAGGAATCATGGTTTTATTCTCAATAAACTTTTTCGGTAATATTTTCAAGTATAAATTACACAAAAAAGAGAACTGGGTAAATTTGGTTTTTCACCTTTCTTTTTTATTGATTATTATTGGTGCAGGAATAACCAGACATATCAGCTACGAAGGAACTATGCCAATTAAAGAAGGTACAACTAGCAATACTTTTATTTCTGAAGCTAGCTATATCAGCGTTGTTGTAGACGACGGGCAAGATCAAAAAATACCTGTGCACCACAAAGTATTGCTTTCCGCTTTGGGAACTAACAACTACGAGTACAATACAGATTTTAAAGGAACAGATGTTTCGGTAAAATTAACCAACTATATCAGAAATGCCCAAGACGTTTTTGTGGAAGCTGAAAACGGAGATGATTATCTTTACTTTGTTGAAACCAGTAATGGAGGTAAACACAGTCACTATATCAAAAAAGGAGCTTCTGAAAACATTCATGGAGTGATGGTTGGATATGATGCTCCTCAAAAAAATTCAATCGATTTCAGAACCGTAGACGGAGTTTTAAATATTCAATCTGTAATTGCGGGTACTGTTTTTAGTATGGAAGATCGTTTTGAAGGACCAATAGAAAAAGATGAATTACAGGATTTAAGAATTTCAGCCATTTACTCATTCCCAGGAATGCAATTTGTTATTCCAACAAATAATGTTAAAGGTTCTTATAAAACTGTTGCAGGTGGAAAGGATCAAAACTCTTTAGCTCAATTGGAATTTGATGTAACTGCAAATAATGAAACTAAAAAAGTAGTATTAAGAGGTGGTCAATTTGCCATTCAACAACCTACACAGTTTTCTGTAAGCAACTTAAACTTTAGAATGAGTTATGGTGCCATGCAAATGCAATTACCATTTAGTATCTGTCTCTTATACACATCT
>SDWL01000125.1 GCA_004195315.1 Lutibacter sp. | reverse complement strand
TTACTATATTTTATACTTTTGTCCGTAAATATAATCTAAGATATGATTGCAAACAATATTTTTAAGGCAATAGGTGATTTTTGTACAAATGTGTTATTTAAACCATTTAATGCTTTAAGTTCAACTGATAATTGGTGGTTACAAAGCACAGTAAGTTGGATATTTATTGCTATTACTTTTATGGCCTTTTTTTATTGGTTAGGCGAATTAAAAAAACACAAAAAAGCAGGAAACGAATAGTTTCTAATTTAACCTCAATTTCAATTCTATTTATAAAACTCAAATTCTGTGGGCAGTAAGAACAAACTTAAAAGATTTCGTGAAAACGAAACATTTTCAAATGTAATTCAACCTACACGAGAAGAGCTAATTAAAGGGTCTCCTTTAAAAGGAAACTGGCATACTCATTTTAAAAATAACAATCCTATTGTATTAGAATTAGGTTGTGGAAAAGGTGAATACACAATTGCTTTAGCGCGAAAAAATCCAAACATTAATTATATAGGTATTGATTTAAAAGGTGCGCGTTTTTGGCGTGGTGCGAAAACAGCTTTAGAAGAAAACCTAAATAATGTTACATTTATAAGAACTCAAATAGAATTAATAGATTTACTTTTTAATGAAAACGAAGTAACTGAAATTTGGATTACCTTTCCTGATCCTCAAATTAAATATACGCGCACTAAACATCGTTTAACAAATGCTGATTTTTTAAAAAAATACCATCACGTTTTAATACCTGAAGGAATTGTAAATTTAAAAACAGACAGCGAATTTATGCATGGTTATACATTAGGATTATTACACGGTGCGGGTCATGAAGTTTTATATGCACACCATGATATTTACAAAAATTCTGAATCTCCCATTGAAGTAACATCAACACAAACTTTTTACGAAAGTCAATATTTAGAAAAAGGAAAGCCCATTACTTACATTAAATTTAGAATTAATATTTAGAAGCAGGTATCTAGTATTTGGTAAAATGTGTTTTATTAAGAATTTTACACCTCCTACTTTCCTTTATGAACTTTTGGCTTCGGACTTTTTTTATTATTTTTAACGAATGGAAAAATCAGAGAACTTTTTTGCCAAAGTTTATGAAGTTACAAAATTAATTCCCTTCGGAAGAGCTACAAGTTACGGTGCAATTGCCAAATACCTTGGAGCTGCAAAATCTGCAAGAATGGTTGGTTGGGCAATGAACGCTTCTCATTATAAAGAAGATATTCCTGCTCACAGAGTAGTGAATAGAAATGGCTTATTAACAGGGAAACTTCATTTTGACGGTACCAATTTAATGCAGCAATTATTAGAAAATGAAGGTGTTGTTGTTAAAGAAAATCAAATTCAAAATTTTAGCGAAATCTTTTGGGATCCTTTTAAAGAATTATAAATACGTAGTACCAAGTAGCTAGTATCTAGATTTCCAACTTTCTACTTTTTAACATTGTTCCTTTACCTCTTTGGGTCTTTAAAACTTATCAATTTTCCAACTTTCAAACTTTGTAACTTTACCACTTTTTATATCCGTTTGAACTCTGTATATTTGTTGTTTAGAATGATTTTAGATAAACAATTATGACATTAAACAAAAAAGATATAACAAAGGTACTTGAAACTATTACTGCTCCAGGGGAAGGTAAAAGTTTAATCGAAAGTGGAGCAGTGAAAAATATTGTAACTTTTGACAAAGAAGTTATTATAGATGTTACCATTAGCAATCCAACTTTACAAGCAAAAAAGAAAGTTGAAGTTGAAATAATGAAAGCTATCCACGATCAAATTGATCAAAAAATTGACGTAAAAGTTAATGTTACAGCTGTAGTTCCAGTTAAAGAAGCTGAAGTAAAAGATAACTCAATTCCTGGAATTAAAAACATCATAGCTATTGCTTCAGGAAAAGGTGGTGTTGGAAAATCTACTATTACCGCAAACATGGCTGTTTCATTGCAAAGAATGGGATTTAAAGTTGGTATTTTAGATGCTGATGTTTATGGACCTTCCATACATTTAATGTTTGACGTTGCAAATGCAAAACCATTATCAATAGAAATTGATGGACGTTCAAAAATGCAACCCATAGAAAGTTATGGTGTAAAAATATTATCTCTTGGTTTTTTTACAGATGCAAACCAAGCAGTAATTTGGCGTGGAGCAATTGCTTCTAAAGCATTAAATCAAATGATTTTCGATTCACATTGGGGCGAATTAGATTTTCTTTTAATTGATTTACCTCCTGGAACGGGTGATATTCACTTGTCTATTGTGCAAGCTGTTGCTGTAACGGGAGCAATAATTGTTAGTACTCCTCAAAACATTGCTTTAGCTGATGCTAAAAGAGGTGTTGCAATGTTTCAACAGAAAGACATAAATGTGCCTGTATTAGGTATTGTTGAAAATATGAGTTATTTCACTCCTGCGGAATTACCAAATAACAAATATTATATTTTCGGAAAAGATGGCGCTAAAAATTTAGCAAAAGATATAGACACTGCGTTTTTAGGTGAAGTTCCTTTAGTACAAAGTATTAGAGAAGCTGGCGATGTTGGTCATCCTGTTGCTTTACAAGATAATACACCTTTAGAAAATGCTTTTGCAGAAATCACTAAAAATGCACTTTCTCAATTGGTAAATAGAAACAAAGATTTACCTCCAACTGAAATTGTAAGAATTACAACTATGAGTGGATGCGGCACTAAATAAAAAAATATGAGCACTGAAGAACTTAAGATTAATGTAGAGATTGCATTACAAGAAATTAGACCTTATTTAGAGGCTGATGGGGGTAATATTTCTCTAATTGATGTAACCAGTGATACTGTAAGTGTTCGATTAGAAGGTGCTTGTATAGGTTGTTCAATAAATCAAATGACGCTAAAAAACGGTGTTGAAGCAACTATTAAAATGCAAGCTCCACAAATTAAACAAGTTATTGAAGTTAATGGAATTTCATTTTAGATTTTTATTAATTTATTTTTTAAAGAGCGACTTAGGTCGCTCTTTTTTATTTATTTAAACTTTTAAAAAAAGCTTAAATGTGTAATTATGATAAAAAGTTGGAAAGGCCTATTAGCACTTCTTAAATTCTTCATCAAAAGAGATCCTGAATGAAATTTTTCATGTTAAAGGTGCGCTATTGTATTCAATAAATATGTATCTTTAATTCAATTAAATTCAACCAAATCAATTTTTTACACCTAGTTGAATAGATTTTAAAATAATTTTAACATCCTTTTTGGGAATATTCATAACTAAAAAATTTAAAAAATGCCTAGATATTATTCATTAGGTAAAATTCCACCAAAGCGTCATACAACTTTTGAAAAACCAACTGGTGGTCTTTATCAAGAAGAATTGTTTGGAACAGCAGGTTTTGTAGGAATGTCTTCCTTATTATACCATTTGAATCCACCAACCATTGTTTCAGAAATAAAACGACTAAAAAACGTTGTTCCTAAAATAGCGATTGAAAAAAACATGAAGGCTTTAAGTTTTAAAGGATTTTCTTTAAAACCCGAGAAAGATTATTTAGAAAGCAGGAAAACATTGTTTGTAAATAACGATTTACATATTGGTTTAGCGGCTCCAAAAGAATTTTCGACTTCCTATTTTTATAAAAATGCTGATGCTGACGAACTAATTTTTGTGCATATTGGTTCTGGAACTTTAAAAACCATGTATGGAAATATTGATTTTAAATATGGTGATTATTTAATCATTCCTCGCGGAACTATTTATCAAATAAATTTTGATACTAAAAAAAATAGGCTTCTTTATGTAGAATCTTTCAGTCCAATTATGACACCAAAACAGTATAGAAATAATTTCGGGCAATTATTAGAACATTCCCCTTTTTGTGAACGTGATTTTAGACTACCGATGGATTTACAAACACATGATGAAAAAGGAGCTTTTAAAGTTCTAATAAAAAAACAAGGAGTTTTATGGGAATATATTTATGGAAATCACCCTTTTGATGTTGTTGGTTGGGATGGATTTAATTATCCATATGCATTTTCAATACATGATTTTGAACCAATAACGGGGCGTATTCATATGCCACCACCAATTCATCAAACTTGGGAAGCAGCTGGTTTTGTAGTTTGTTCATTTGTGCCAAGAATGTACGATTATCACCCAAAATCTATTCCTGCGCCTTATCATCATAGTAATATAGATTCTGAAGAAATATTGTATTATGTTGATGGAGATTATATGAGTAGAAATAACATTGAGAAAGGTCAAATCACCTTACACCCAGGAGGAATTCCACATGGACCTCACCCTGGCGCCATTGAAAGAAGCATCGGTAAAAAATTTACTGAGGAATTAGCTGTTATGATAGATCCTTTTAAACCAGTTATGATTACTGAAGAAGCTATGAATTTACAAGTTGGAGATTATTATAAATCATGGATAACTGATTAATTAGATAATTTAATAATTTAGCAATTAGCTAATTTGCATATTAAATAACGAAGTTATGAGTTTAAAAAACATACAAAATTTTAATTACGGATTGGAAAAAATATTTCCAGAGGCAGAAGATTTTTTACCATTATTAGGAACTGATTACGTTGAGTTTTATGTTGGAAATGCAAAACAGGCAGCGCATTATTACAAAACCGCATTTGGATTTCAATCATTAGCTTATGCAGGTTTAGAAACTGGCATGACTGATAGAACTAGCTATATGTTGGGTCAAGATAAAATACGTTTGGTTTTAACAACGCCAATGCCAAATTCAAAAAGCAAAGAAATATTTGAACATATAGAAAAACACGGTGATGGTGTAAAAGTAGTGGCACTTTGGGTTGAAGATGCTACTAAAGCTTGGGAAGAAACCACTAAACGAGGAGCTCAATCATATTTAATACCCACCAAAGAAAGTGATGAAAATGGTGAAGTTATCCGCTCAGGAATTCACACCTATGGAGATACTGTTCATATTTTTGTTGAACGAAAAAATTATAAAGGTGTTTTTTTACCAAAATTCGAAAAGTGGAAATCAACACACAATACTAAAAATGTTGGTTTACGCTATATTGATCATATGGTTGGGAATGTTGGCTGGAATGAAATGAATGTTTGGGCGAAATTTTACAGCGAAGTAATGGGTTTTGCAAACTTAATTACGTTTGACGATAAAGATATTTCAACTCAGTTCACCGCATTAATGAGTAAAGTAATGACCAATGGAAATGGTCGTGTAAAATTCCCAATAAATGAACCTGCTGAAGGAATTAAAAAATCTCAAATTGAAGAATATTTAGATTTTTATAATGGGCCAGGAGTTCAGCATATTGCAGTTGCAACAAACAATATTATAGAAACTGTAAAAGAAATGACAGAACGTGGTGTTGAATTTTTATACGTTCCTGGTTCGTATTACGATACTGTTATAGATAGAGTTGGTGAAATTGATGAAGATTTAGCTGAATTAAAAAATCTTGGTATTTTAGTTGATCGTGATGATGAAGGGTATTTATTACAAATTTTCACAAAACCAGTAACTGATAGACCAACATTATTTTTTGAAATTATTCAACGAAAAGGTGCTCAATCATTCGGAAAAGGAAATTTTAAAGCCTTATTTGAAAGTATTGAAGCTGAGCAAGAACGTAGAGGTACATTATAATTTATAATACAATATCTAATAATTTAATAAAAGCTTAACTCCAAATCGTTAAGCTTTTATTATTTTTGGCTTAATAATTGTATTTTTAACAAAATCTCTATGATAACAACTATTAAATGAAAAAACAACTTATCATATTAGCCATATTAATTTCTGTTGTCTCTTTCGGGCAATCTGTAAAGATTGATAATAACACCAAAAAATTTGCTTTTCAAAAAGGAGAATGGCTTAAATTTAGAATGAGTTATAGCAATTTCTTAAACGCTGGTTTTTCAACCATGGAAGTTAAAGAAGTTACAGATAACAACAAAAAAGCTTTTCATATTATTGGTAAAGGAAAATCCACAGGACTAATTAGTTTATTTTTTAAAGTAAAAGACGATTATCAAACATATATAGATAAAGAAACGCTTAGACCTTATAGGTTTATTAGAAAAATATATGAAGGTGGTTACACCAAAGACAAAGAGATTTTATTTGATTATTTTGGGTTTGGAATGAGCAATATCTTAAAAACAAAACATGCAGATATGTGCTTGTGGTGGCATCGGAAGTGATGACCCGAACACTGAATTGGAAGGATCGCGCCACCTGCATTCTATGGGGTGACGGAGCCGGCGCCGCTCTGTTGACATGGGATAAAACAGGCCATGAACTATTGTCCACGCATATACACACCCCTGT
>SDWL01000124.1 GCA_004195315.1 Lutibacter sp. | reverse complement strand
AGATGTGTATAAGAGACAGCAAAGATACTTAGTAACAATTTATTTTTTCATTTTTTTACACTTAATTTGCACTAAAATATTATCCGAAATGACGCCTATTTTATCCAATAATTATTATGTGAATTTTGAAAAAGATGCTTATTCTAAATTGAATAAATATATTTCAGATTTTAAACCTTCAATTATTTTTATTTTAGTTGATGAAAACACTGGTGATGATTGCCTTCCTTTATTGCTTGAGCAACTTGAAACAGAACAAACTATTGAAATAATTGAAATTGAACCTGGTGAAATAAATAAAAATTTAGATACTTGTTCTGGCGTTTGGAATGCTTTAACTGAACTTGGTGCTGACAGAAAAAGTTTACTTTTAAACTTAGGTGGTGGTGTAATTACTGATTTAGGTGGATTTGTGGCTTCAACATATAAACGTGGTATTTCTTTTGTAAATATTCCAACAACTTTATTAAGTATGGTTGATGCTTCTGTAGGTGGAAAAACCGGTGTTGATTTAGGGGTTTTAAAAAATCAAATTGGGTTGTTTTCAGATCCAGAAATGGTTATTATTGATTCACGTTATTTAGAAACAGTTTCTAAACGAGAGCTACATTCAGGTTTGGCTGAAATTATTAAATATGGTTTAACCTATGATATAAATATTTGGAATACAATAAATAATTTTAAAGATATAAACATTAATAACTTAAGTAGTTTAATACATCGTTCTATTGAAATTAAAAATGAAGTAGTTACACAAGACCCAAAAGAAGCAGGAATTCGTAAAGTTTTAAATTTTGGACACACACTTGGTCACGCAATTGAGTCGTATTTTTTAGAATCTGAAGACAAAGAAAACTTAACACACGGTGAAGCCATTGCTATTGGAATGATTACTGAAGCCTATATTTCTGAAGTTTTGTTCAGTTTTCCTTTAGAAGGATTAAAAAATATAAAAAAATCAATTATTGATATCTTTGGAAAAGTTCAAATTGAAGTGTCAGATTATGATTCAATTATAGAACTTTTAATTCACGATAAAAAGAATGTTGCTGGACAAGTAAATTTCGTATTACTAACCGATTTTGAAAACTACAAATTAGATTGTAAAGTAGAGAAACCTCTAATTATTAAAGCGTTAGATTATTATAATTCTTAGCAACAATTTGCAATTACTCCTCTATAAACTTCTTTATAGTCAGGTAAAACATTTTCTAAACTAAATTGTTTAGCATGGTCTAATGCATTTTGTTTAAATTGTTGAAGTTTCTCAATATCTCTTAAAATATAAATTCCATTTTTAGCCATATCATCGGTATCACCAACATTACTTAAAAAACCTGTAACTCCATTAATGTTTACTTCTGGCAAACCTCCTGAATTTGTTGAGATAACAGGAGTTCTAGCCGCCATAGCTTCTAAAGCTGCCAATCCAAAGCTTTCAGTTTCTGAAGGCAATAAAAACAAATCAGAATAACAAAGTAACTTACTTACTTCATTGCTATTACCCATAAAAAGAATTTTATCTAAAATCCCTAAAGCTTTCGCTTGGCTTTCAATATTCTCTCTATCAGGCCCTTCACCAACCAACAATAATTTTGAAGGAATTTCTTTTTGAATTTTATAAAAAATATCAATAACATCTGCAGCTCTTTTCACTGGGCGTAAATTACTAACATGAATAATAATTCGCTCATTTTCATTGGCTATTGTATGTCTTTTACATTCTTCTGAATTAATTTCAAGATATTGTTCAAAATCAATAAAATTATAAATCACTTTTATATCTTTCCGAATGTTGAATAACCGCAAAGTGTCTTTCTTTAAACTTTCTGAAACTGTGGTGACAACATCTGAATTATTAATGCTAAACTCAACGGCTGTTTTATAATTTGGATGACTTCCAACAAGGGTAATATCCGTTCCGTGCAATGTAGTAACTACCTTAATATCAATCCCTTTTTCCTTCAACATCAGCTTTGCCATATAAGCAGCATATGCGTGTGGAATTGCGTAATGAACGTGTAAAATTTCTAGACCATACATTTCTACTACTTCAACCATTTTACTTGACAATGCTAATTCATAAGGTTGAAAATGAAATAATGGATATTCTTCAACAAAAACTTCATGAAAATGAATGTTATTCGCAATTAAATCTAGTCTAACAGGTTGTTTATACGTAATAAAATGTACATGATGACCTCTTTCTGCTAAAGCCATACCTAATTCTGTTGCTACTACTCCACTTCCTCCAAATGTTGGGTAACAAACAATTCCTATTTTCATAAAAAAAATATTAAAAAATGTAAAATTAAAATTGAAAAAACTCAATTATATTAACAACTTTAAAAATTGTTAATATAGAAGCAAACTTACAATTTTAATAAAGAATAATTAATTAAAATACACAATTAGCTCTATAACGGATCTGTTATTTTCAAAAAAAAATAGTTATAACATTTATTATAACTATTTTTTAAATATTTTAATTATTTAATTTCCAGTAAACTAATAATCTCCTAATGTTTCAGGATTTTGATTTAACGCAATTTCTAATTGTGCATCACTAGGTGCTTTTCCGTGCCAAGCATGTGTATGCATCATAAAATCTATACCATTCCCCATTTCAGTGTGTAATAAAATACAAACTGGTTTTCCGTTACCTGTTAAAGATTTTGCCTCTGCCAAACCATTTTTTATACTTTCAACATCGTTTCCTTTTTCAACATCTAAAACTAACCAACCAAAAGCTTCAAATTTAGCTCTTAAATCTCCTAATGGCATCACATCATCTGTTCCTCCATCAATTTGTTGCTTATTGTAATCTACAGTTGCAATTAAATTATCTACTTTTTTACCTGCAGCATACATAATTGCTTCCCAATTTTGACCTTCTTGTAATTCACCATCTCCGTGTAAAGAATAGACTAATTTAGTATCACCATTTAATTTTTTTGCTTGTGCAGCACCTAAAGCAACACTCATACCTTGTCCTAATGAACCTGACGCAATTCTAATACCTGGCAAACCTTCGTGCGTTGTAGGATGCCCTTGTAAACGTGTGTTTAACTTTCTAAAAGTAGCTAATTCAGCAACTGGAAAAAATCCACTTCTTGCCAAAACACTATAATAAACTGGAGAAATATGACCGTTTGATAAAAAGAATAAATCTTCATTCTTACCATCCATAGAAAATTCAGTAGAATAATCCATTACTTCCTGATAAAGAACAGTAAAGAATTCATTACAGCCTAATGAACCACCTGGATGTCCAGATTGTACAGCATGTACCATTCTAACTATATCTCTTCTTACTTGTTGTGCAAAATCTTTCAATTCTTGTGTAGTTGCCATTCTTTATTATTTAATTTAAAGCAGCAAAAATAGTGTTTTTGAAGCTTGAAATACTAAAATTATAAAATAAAGTTATTGATGCATTATCAACAAATTATGTTTTCTGTTTTTTCTTTTTAGCTGCAGGAAATAATACGTTATTTAAAATTAATCGATAGCCTGGTGAATTTGGATGTAAATCGAGTTCAGTTTTAGGGTCACCAACTTTATGTTGGTAATCTTCAGGATCGTGACCACCATAAAAAGTAAACATACCTTTTCCTTTAACTCCGTGAATATAACGCGCTTCTCTATTAGATTTATTTTCACCTAAGACTAATATATTTGATTTAACTGTTTTTCTTTCAAACGATGTTGTTTGCCCCATAAAACCTTTAACTATTTGCGTATGATTTTGGCATAACATTGTAGGAATTGGATCCCATTTTGCTGAAAATTCTTGTAATGCAAAATAGTCTGAAGTACGTTTAATATTGGCTCTTTTTCTAGTCATATCAATTGAAGAAAATTCGTATTCAACTGGGTTTCTTACTAAAGTGAAGTTTTTAAAAGCCAATGTTTTAGTGAAATCAATTTTATTTTGATAGTCTATTTCGGAAGGATCTCCATCAAACATAGCTTCACAAATATCAACTCCTTCAGCTGCAAGTGCAATATCAAAACTATCAGTTGCTGAACACATTGCAAACATAAAACCACCACCAATTACAAAATCTCTAATTTTAAGAGAAACAGCTAATTTTGCCTCCGAAACTTTAGAATACCCCAACTTTATGGCTAATTCTTTAGCGTCTTTTTTTTGTTCAATATACCAAGGCGCTGTTTTATAAGCTCCATAAAACCGACCAAATTGGCCTGTAAAATCTTCATGATGCAAATGCAACCATTCATATAACAGCAGTTTTTCTTCTAGAACTTCTTCATCATAAACAACATCAAAAGGAATTTCAGCATAGGTTAAAACTAAAGTAACAGCATCGTCCCAAGGAAAATTACCACTAGGTGAATACACAGCAATTTTAGGTGCTTTTTCCAAAATTACTTCATCCATATTTTTTGATGGACTGCTAATTTCTTCTAAAATTTGTCCTGCTTGAGTATCGGAAATAACATAAAAAGTAACACCTCTAATTCTACATTCATTTCTGGTAGCTTTATTATCTTCTAACAAAAAGGAGCCTCCTTCATAATTTAACAACCATTTTGCTGTGTTTCCTTGCTGTAAAGACCAATAGGTAATTCCGTAAGCCTTTAAATGATTGGTTTGTGTTACTTCATCCATAGGAATCAGGATGAATGACGCAAACATGGATTGCGAAATTAAAAGAATAAATATTGCTATTATATTTATATATATATTTTTATTCAATTTTACTTTTTTTTAAAAAGGAACACCGTTATCATCTAGATTATCTTGGATTCCAAATGCATCTGCTGCACTTGTCATATTATTTGAAGTAATTGCATCATTCATTTTTGATTGAAATTCATTTCCAAAATCATCATCTAAATTACTAAATTGTGCTAAATGCCCTGTAAATTTCAATTTAATATTTTCTAAACCACCATTTCTATGTTTTGCAACAATAAATTCAGCTTGTCCTTCACAAGGTGTTCTTTCTTCATCATCCCATTCTGTAAGTCCGTAATATTCAGGACGATAAATAAATGAAACAATATCTGCATCTTGTTCAATTGCTCCAGATTCACGTAAATCTGATAATAACGGGCGCTTATTCCCTCCACGAGTTTCAACAGCACGTGATAATTGAGAAAGTGCAATAACCGGTATTGCCAATTCTTTTGCCAAGGCTTTTAAATTTCGAGATATCATAGAAATTTCCTGCTCACGATTTCCTCCAGATGAAGTTCCTGCAGTCATTAATTGTAAGTAATCAATTACAATTACTTTTATTCCATGTTGTGAAGCTAAACGACGTGCTTTTGCTCTTAAATCGAAGATGGATAAAGAAGGTGTATCGTCAATAAAAATTGGTGCGTTCGATAAATTTTTAACTTTTACGTTAAGTTGTTCCCATTCGTGTGGTTCTAAATTTCCTTTTCTTAATTTTCCTGAAGAGATTCCTGTTTCACTAGAAATCATACGAGTTATTAATTGTACAGAGGACATCTCTAGTGAAAATATTGCGACAGGTGTATCAAAATCTATGGCCATATTTTTTGCCATAGACATTACAAAAGCTGTTTTACCCATACCAGGACGTGCAGCTAAAATAACTAAATCTGAAGGTTGCCAACCAGATGTTAATTCGTCTAAACGATTAAATCCTGTGGCTACACCACTCATACCCTGCTTATTGGATATTTCTTGTATTTTTTTAATTGCCTGATCTACTAAGCCTTCAGCGGTTTCAGAGCCTTTTTTAAGATTCCCTTGTGTAACCTCAAATAATTTTGATTCGGCATCATCTAACAAGTCAAAAACATCTACAGTCTCGTCATAAGCTTCTTCAATAATTTCAGCTGAAATTGAAATTAATTTTCGTTGTATATATTTTTGAAGAATAATTCGCGCATGAAATTCAATATGTGCCGATGAGGATACTTTTTGAGTTAAGCCTACTAAATAAAAATCACCTCCTGCTGCATCTAAATTATTTGTTTTTCTCAACTGATTTGCAACTGTCAATAAATCGGTAGGTTCAGAATTTTTAAAGAGTGTAAAAATAGCTGCATAAATTAATTTATGAGATTCTTTATAAAAAACATCATCATGTAGAATATCAATTACATCATCTACCCCTTTTTTATCAATCATCATTGCACCTAACACAGCTTCTTCTAAATCAACAGCTTGAGGTGGTATTTTTCCTTTTTCAAGATTAATTACCTGTCTCTTATACACATCT
>SDWL01000528.1 GCA_004195315.1 Lutibacter sp. | reverse complement strand
AGATGTGTATAAGAGACAGAATTAGCATACTAGAAAGTTACTACTACCAAAGTAATTACTTGCGAATTAGATCTGATCTTTAAAAAAATAAAATATAACAGATGAAAACATTTATTGAAAATTTACCCAAAGCAGAATTACATTTACACATTGAAGGCTCATTTGAACCAACATTAATGTTTGAAATTGCCAAAAGAAACAATATTAAAATTCCATATAATACAATTGAAGAAATTGAAGAAGCTTATAAATTTGATTGTTTACAAGACTTTTTAGATATCTATTATCAAGGCGCATGTGTTTTAACTACAGAACAAGATTTTTACGATCTAACATATAGCTATTTACAAAAATGTGCAACTCAAAATGTACGCCACACTGAAATTATGTTCGATCCTCAAACACATACTGAGCGAGGAATTTCATTTGAAACAGTTATAAACGGAATTTCAAAAGCATGTGATGATGCCAAAGAAAAATTAAACGTTTCTTCATTGTTAATTATGAGCTACTTACGTCATTTAAGTGAAGAAGATGCTTTTAAAACGCTTAGCCAATCGCTTCCTTTTAAAAATAAAATTGCAGCTGTTGGATTAGATTCTTCAGAAAAAGGAAATCCTCCTTCAAAATTCAAAAATGTATACGAAGCTTCTGTTAATGAAGGATATATTCCTGTGGCTCATGCAGGTGAAGAAGGATCAGCGGATTATGTTTGGGAAGCTATTGACATTTTAGGAATTAAGCGTATTGATCACGGAAATAATTCACTTCAAGATGAAAATTTGGTAAAAGAAATTATTAAACGTGATATGGCTTTAACGGTTTGCCCATTATCAAATACTGCTTTACAGGTTGTTGATGATTTAAAAAATCATCCATTAAAGAAAATGATGGATTTAGGTTTAAAAGTGACTATAAACTCTGACGATCCTGCATATTTTGGCGGACAAGTAAATAAAAATTATATTGAGATTCAAAAGGCTTTAAATTTAACTAAATCAGATCTTTATCAATTAGCAAAGAATTCATTTCAATATTCAT
>SDWL01000527.1 GCA_004195315.1 Lutibacter sp. | reverse complement strand
CCTTTAAGGTAGTGATTTCATTTTTATCTCGAAAAAACTACCTTTAGGTTTAGTTCAACAATGCACAAAAAAAATTGCGAATTTAAAATGATTAGAGAAATCTGACAAACATATAAACTAAAGAACAAACAACGGAAAATTACGATTTACCAATCGCAACTTTCCTTGTACTAAACCGTTAGCCAAAATAACGTCTCCGAAAAAATCATATGATAAATAAACATAAATATTTTATCACAACAAAAAGTTATGATAAGAAAATACGATTATTTTATCATAATAAATTATCTTTGTAAAGAAAATCAATATTTCTATACGTAATGGAATCTGAAAAATTAAAAAAGTTACCTCTAAAACAAGATGTTGAAACGAAAAAAGTTCTTAAAAAATTAGCTTCAGCTCACAGAGCTCTAGCCGAGTTAAAAGGAATTGTTTCAAGTATTCCGAATGAAAACATTTTAATAAATACTTTAGGACTACAAGAGGCTAAAGATAGTTCTGCTATTGAAAATATTATAACAACTCACGATGACATATTTAAAGCCGAGTTAAATCTTGATGGTTTCAAGTCTTTAAATGCAAAAGAAGTTCAAAACTATATTTCCGCATTAAAAAAAGGATTTGGGTTAATTAAAAAAAATAAAATATTAACGAATAATGACATCATTGAAATCCAATCAGAGTTAGAGAAAAATAATGCTGGATTCAGAAAAGTTCCAGGAACTGCCTTAAAAAATGCAACAACTGGAGAAATTGTTTACACTCCTCCACAAGAATATGATACAATTTTAGATTTAATGAGAAATCTCGAGCAATACATCAACGATGAAAATATGTCCGAATTTGACACGTTAGTCAAAATGGCTATAATTCATTTCCAATTTGAAAGTATTCATCCTTTCTACGATGGAAATGGAAGAACTGGTCGAATTATCAATGTTTTGTATTTAGTTATGAACGATTTATTGAATTTGCCAGTTTTATATTTAAGTCGATACATAATTGAACACAAAGCTGATTATTATAAACTTTTACAAGAAGTTAGGGAAACTGACAATTGGGAAAATTGGATTTTATATATGTTAGA
>SDWL01000526.1 GCA_004195315.1 Lutibacter sp. | reverse complement strand
CAATAGGATAATTGTAAATTCATTAAATTAGTTTAGTAAAAAACAATTGGTTGAATCACCAATAAAGAGAATAATTTCTCCAAGAATATTTCATAGATTAATTATTATATTTGTTTTGATATTACAAGTAACCTACAATTTGACAAACGAACTTCAACCAAGTTTCAAAATGAATAATCAAGAATTAAAAATAAGAAATGCTAAACCTGAAGAATTTGAGGAAGTTGGTAGATTAATGGTAAAAGTGTACTCTCAATTAGAGGGTTTCCCAAAAGAATCAGAACAACCGGAATATTATAAAATGCTATTAAATGTTGGAAATCTAACCGAAAAAGAGAATACAAAACTTTTAGTAGCAATCTCGGATGAAAATAAAGTGGTTGGAACTGTGGTTTATTTCAGTGATTTAAAAAACTATGGATCTAGTGGAACTGTTACAGAAATAAAAAATGCTTCTGGATTTAGATTACTTGCGGTTGATCCAAAGGAAAGAGGAAAAGGAATAGGTAAGCTACTGAGTAAAGAATGTATTAATCGAGCAAAAAAACTTAATCAAAACCAACTTTTTATTCATTCTACCGAATCAATGAAAATAGCTTGGGGAATGTATGAAAGGTTAGGATTTTCACGATATACAGAGATTGATTTTATTCAAGGGAAACTTCCTGTTTTTGGATTTAAATTAAGCATTTAGAATAAAAAACTGGAGGTAACAACTTATAAAAAATCGTTACATACAACTTAAAAAAGTAACAATATGCCTATAGAAAACATACCCGAAATCTATATAAAAGACAGTGAATTAACTAAAGATTTATTTGTTTACGATTTTAAAATGACGAGTGATGTTGTAAAGAGTAAAGTGAATTTAAGTATGAATATGTTTAGCTTTTTACAAGTTGGTAAAAAGCAAGTGCATTTTGCTGACACTTCTATAGCTGTAAACAAAAAGCAATCTTTATTAATTAAATATGGAAATAGTCTTTGGACTGAATTGTTGGATAACGAAGAAATATATTATTGCTGTCTCTTATACACATCT
>SDWL01000525.1 GCA_004195315.1 Lutibacter sp. | reverse complement strand
AGATGTGTATAAGAGACAGGTTATGTACTATATTTCAGTAAATAATGTAGATTTTATTTTAAAATTATGTAGTATATTTAGGAAGTGGTGTAAATATCGTTAAAAAAGGAACTAATAAACACTTATAAAAGTACTATAAAAAGAAAGAAGTACCACCTTTTTTAGCCATATTTATTAACAAAAAACAGAATACTAAAAATCCAATTTAAGAACTGAATAATTAACCGTAACCTCTTTAATTAGCTCTTCTAAAACTTCTTTATGGCTATTGATAAATAATTGATGATTTGGCTGGATTTTTGCCTTTGAAATTAAATTTAGTTTTTCTAAAACAGCTTTTGTTTGTTTCGCAACTGCTTTACCTGAAACTATTATTTTTACATTTGAACCCAGAATTTCTTTTATTTGAGGAATTAAATAAGGATAATGTGTACATCCTATAACCAAATGATCTATATTAAAATTAAGCATAGGTTTTAGATATGCTGAAAGCAATTCATTTAATTCTCTAGAGTTTATTTTACCAGCTTCAATAAGCGGCACTAATCCTTCGCCATCTTGTTCAATAGTGATTATATTCTTGGTGTATTCAGCAGTCGTTTTTTTAAACAATTTACTTGTTAATGTTCCTTTGGTAGCTAAAATGCCAATGGCGCCAGTTTTACTTAAAAGTACAGCAGGTTTTATAGCTGGTTCAATTCCTATAAAAGGAATATTATAGGTCTTTCGTAAATGATCAATGGCATTTGATGTTGCCGTATTACAAGCAACTATTATAAGTTTGCAACCTTTAGAAATTAAATACTCTGTATTTTTAATACTTAACAAAAGAATTTCTTCAGGCGATTTCTCTCCATAGGGAGCATTTTTGCTATCGGCTAAATAAATGGTATTTTCATTTGGAAGTAGCTTTATTACTTCTTTCCAAATAGAAGTGCCTCCAATTCCAGAATCAAATATGCCAATAGGTTTTTCCATTTTATTAAAAACTGCGGACTTTAATATTTTATCATTTACTAGTATTGATTAAAACGGTCTTTTTTATAT
>SDWL01000123.1 GCA_004195315.1 Lutibacter sp. | reverse complement strand
TTTAGGGTATATTACTCCCCTTGAAATGGAAATGAAATTAACAGGAGTAAGAAAAAAAGTGGCGTGAAAAATTAGTCCCAAATTTATTAGGTAGTCCATACTTTAAAAATATGTAAAAAAGAGACTGTCTTTTCAGACAGTCTCTTTTTTCATTCATACAGTTTTAATTTGTACGGCTAATTTTATTGGAGCCTATTTTTTCATAAATATCGTTTAATTAGCAACAACCCAATAAACACCAACAACAATTGCAATTGAAGCACTTGCTATGCGTATACCTTTAAATAAAGAATCATTATGATCTTTTTTTGAGAATGATGCTATTCGCCCCATTATAAAAGCAAAAGCAGTCATGGCAAGTAAGGTACCAATGGCAAATCCAACGATGTACTTTATAGAATTTACTTTTGAAACAAAACCAATAACAGGTAAAAATATTAAAAAATGAGCAACCCCAGCCAAACCATGAACCATACCTACAAATAAAGTCGTTATATTACCTTGTTTAATATCTGAATGATTGTGCTCATGATTTTTTTCACCATTGTGCTTATGGTCATGTTTATGAATTAGCGACTCGTTTTTAGTATGAACATGCAAATGTTTATGTGCTTTTTTATTTGCCCTAAATATTTTTACGAAAATCCATAGACCTAATAAAATTAAAATCACACCAACAAATCGTTCACTTTGTTCAGAAATCTTTTCTATAGGTATTAAATCTTTAAAAAATAAGAAGAGTAAACCAATAAGTAACATACCTGAAAGATGTCCAATTCCCCATAACAATCCCACTTTCCATGCTTTTTTTACTCTTTCTATTGCAAAAGGAGCTACAGCTGCTAAATGATCAGGACCTGCAGTTACATGTAAAATGGCAGCAATTATGCCAGCAAAAATCGGAAACGAATTTTCCATTATTAATATTATTAATATTATTATTATTTAAAGAGAGATAACTAACTTACGGTAACAGCAAGAATCTCGTCTTCAAGTTTTTTAATTATTTTGTAAAGTTGTTCACCACTATTACCAACAACTCTTATTACAGCAGCATCTAAAAGGGTTGTACTCATACCATATTCAACTTCTTCTTGATCTTTTACGATTTCAGTAAGATAGTTAAATGTATCGTCTAAATTTGCGCCTTTATGATAATAAATTAAAGTGGCTTGATGTGTATATCCTTCCAGTTGCCCTATTGAAGTCACATCAATTTTACTTGGCTCAAAAAGTAATTTATCATTAAAAATTAATTGATCGTCAACAAAAATTTCTGTATGGCTCATTAATCTTTTATAATCAAAGATTTCACCATGTAATTTTCTTCCACAAGTAATTACTTCTCCCCAAATTAATTTAGAAGATTCTTTTAAGTTGATGGTATTTTTTGCTTCGTAATTAGAATTCTTATGAGGAACTAATGGATGGGGTATATAGTGTAAAAACCCACCTTCTCCAACTTCAACTTTTACTTCTTGCTTAGCTAAACCGCCTTCATTCATTTCATAAATCCTTTGATATGCTTGAGTTTCAAGGCCTAAAACAGTATCTTTTGCTACTGATATTTCCATATCATAAAAATCGCCATCTAAAATCCCTGGAGATGAACTACGTATCATATATCGTAACCAAGGATCTGTATGGGTTCTTTTATCAAATCTCAATAATCCAAAAGGAACCATAAAGTATTGATCAATTAAACGATGATAACCATCAACAATACCAGTTGATATTCTAAATTTACATATATTTTTCATCTTTATATTATTTTATTAGTGCAGGTTCTGGAATATCTTCTAAAAGGGCATATTTTTGAATCCAACCAATAATGGCATCTACACCTTCACCAGTTTTTAAATTTGTAAAAACAAATGGTTTCCCTTTACGCATTTTAAGAGCATCTCTTTTCATATTGTCTAAATTTACACCAACATAAGGAGCTAAATCGAATTTATTTATTAATAATAAATCTGATCTTGTATTACCAGGACCTCCTTTTCTAGGGATATCTTCTCCTGCAGCTGTATCTGTAACAAAAATGGTTAGGTCAACTAGTTCTGGGCTAAAAGTTACCGACAGGTTATCTCCACCACTTTCAATAAATAAAAGTTCCAAATCTGGGTGTCTTTCTGCCAATTCATCTACAGCTTCTAAATTCATACTTGCATCTTCACGAATAGCAGTATGCGGACATCCACCAGTTTCTACACCAATAATTCTATCAGCATCTAAAAGACTATTTTTTTGTAAGAATTTCTCATCTTCTCGGGTATAAATGTCATTGGTAATAACCCCTATGTAATAATCTTTTGCCATTTTTCTTGACAACACTTCAATCAATGCAGTTTTTCCTGCTCCTACGGGTCCACAAACCCCTATTTTTACATATTTTCTCATTTTATTATGTTTTTTTTATTTTTGTTACTAAATTTATTTAACTCATATATAATCTAGAATATAATCTTTCATGCTGCATAGATCTTAAATCAAAGCCAACGCAAGAAATACCTACAAGTTCTCTATCTAGATTGATTGTTTTTTCAACTAAACCTTCAATATCTTCTTGAATGCTAAATAAAACTTCTTGCCCTTGTAATTGACCTAATGGCACTAACTTTACGGCATTGGTAATGAAACCGGCAGCAGTAGAGAAATAGAATGCAGTTAATGATTCGTTTAAGGGAATTTCATTAACGAAACAAATTACACCATAAATAATAGCGTAATTGCCAACATTATTATTAGTAGTAATGTATTCATCTAAGCTTTTTAGAAGCGCATGGTCGCTTTTAGTTTTAAAAATTTTAAATAATCGTGCCCCTAGTTTATGGCTACCTTCTCTAATTTCTTTTGTACTTTTTAAAGCTGTGCATTCAGTGTCTAAAGAAATAACTTGTTTAAAATCACCAGCTTCTAGAGCGTCATAAACCAACTTTACATAAGAAGCATCATTATGTGAAATATTGGTAGAAAGCATGTTTCTTAGAAAGACCAAGGTGCTTTCTTTGTCGGTTACAATTTCATTTTGAACATAGGTTTCTAAACCATTAGAATGCGAATAACCACCAATAGGTAAATTAGGGTCTGCAACGTGTAATAAACTCAAAAGAGTGTTTGTTTTCATAATTTGTTAGTTTTTATTTGGTAAAACTTTACTAAATAGACTATCCATATCTATTAAAGTATCATTTGTTAATACATTATCTGGCGTAGCTTTAAGCATATT
This sequence comes from Lutibacter sp., assembly GCA_004195315.1. GTDB lineage: Bacteria > Bacteroidota > Bacteroidia > Flavobacteriales > Flavobacteriaceae > Lutibacter. The sequence continues at coordinate 3,165 of SDWL01000123.1, read as the reverse complement.
TTCAAAAATCCTTTTTCCTTTTATGGGATTATAACCTGATCTATTCAATAGATTATAAATAGGATCTTCGTAAGGAATAATGATTTCGTTATCTTCTATAAATATTGGGATGTGTTGATTCCCTATTTCATAGCAAATAGTTCCCATTTCTAGCATAGTTTTAGGCTGTAAAATAACGGCATCTGCTGGTAGAACGTTTGCTATAATTAACTTATTAGCATCTTCAAAGAAGATATCGTTGTGTTTTATTCTAAAATTTTCTTTTAAAATCCTTACAGCAACTTCTTCTCCGTTTTTAGTTGTTTTTCTCAATATTTTTCGAGTTGTCTCAAACCACTCTAGGTCAAAGAAATCCACTTCTTTAGAAGATGAATCTTTGCCTTTTGCATTGCCTAAAATTTCAGAAATAATTTTCATTTAAAATGATTTATTTTGAACTCAACCTGTGTAATTTTTAATCAGATTGGGTGGTTAATTTTTATTTTAAAATAATCGCATTAGGGTAATATATAATATGCCAATTTTATAATGTGTTTTCATTAAAATATATATGTAAATGACGCTTTCAAATTAAATGGAGTTCCTGGTATAAAATGAATTTCTTCAACTGCTTCAATCTCATCTTTTAAACGCGTTTCTGTAGCGAATTGTGTCTCATTCCATTCTGTATTAAGAAGATTGCGAATTTCAATTCCAAACACCATTTTTTCCCATTTATAACCTACATTAAAATCTACCACTGAATAACCTTCAGCTACAATAGAATTGTCTTCGTTAGCAGGTCTATCATTTATATGTATAAGTCTTACTGAACTAAAAAATCCTTTTGGGTGGTTTACCGTAATACCGCTTGAGATCGTAAAATCGGGTGCTAATGGTATATAATTTTCACCGTCTGGGTTATCAACAGATCTTGCGTGAGCATAATTAATATCTGCGTTAAAACTCAACCAGTTTTTGGGATGGTAAATCATACTGAAATCGACACCTAATCTTCTGCTTTTACCATTGGGTTCAACCACAGCACCATCTCCAACATATACAAATTCTTGTTCAGAGAATAAGTACCATAATGCAGAATTGATAATTATTTTTGGAATGGGTTTCCAGACCGCACCCAAATCCGATCCGTAAACTGAAGGCAATATTTCTTTTCCACTTTGTTCAACAATAACTCTTGTATCATTTGAGTGAAAGCCCTTACCCATTTTAAAATATAGTTGTAGATTATTTGAATAATCATACAAGAAATTTAATTTAGGACTTAAAGTTGCTTTATTTTCTGATTTTATCTCATAATTTTCTTGTAAACGGTCGTAATAATTAAATTTAAAATAATCTATTCTAATACTCGGATTAACAATCCATCTACCTAAATTGAATTTAGTGTTTATATATCCAAAAAAGTTCGTTTCATTAACATCACCTAGCGCTAAATTTTCATTTGTTGTTAACCTGTCTATAGTATATGATAATTCATTTTCATTAATCTGATCATTTCTTAAACCACCACCTATTTGTAACGTTAGACTACTATCATCAAAATAGAATTGTTTATTGTATTCACTATCTAAACCGAATATAGAACGTTCTTCTTTTTGCCTAATTTGATCACTATCAATAGGGTTATCAAGGAAAAATGTAAAATTAGAATACAATTCAAACTCATATTTTGAGTAGTGAATTTTATTTTTTATAAAAGAATCATCATCTATTCTTTTGGTATAATCCAGTAGAATATTTGATCTACTAGTTTGCCCTCCTTCTGTATCATCTATAGCTCCCCAACGACCTATATCTGATACTGATCTTGTGGGGATTTGACCTGAAGCGTTCCAAGTACTTGAAAAATGAGAAGCTAAAAGTGATAGTTTATCATTATTATCGAAGTAATTAGTATATCTCCCCATGAAATTTATTCTATTGAAATTTTGAGGACTGTCAAAAGGACCGTCAGTTAATGAATACTCAGCTGCAACATAACCACTCTTATTTTCTGTATTAATTACATTTAATAAAGTGGATACTCTTTGGGTATTGAAATCTCCTATTTCTAACTTTACTTGATTATTCTCAATCCTCTCTTTTAGTTCAAAATTTATATAACCTGCTGTAGCAAAATTACCTTTACTACTATTGTAAGAACCTTTGTCAAAATCAAGTTTATTAATTGTTTCAGGAATAACAAAATGTAAATCTGAATAACCTTGACCATGTGCATGAGAAACCATGTTTACAGGCATTCCCTCAACCGAAATACTTATATCTGTTCCGTGATCAATATCGAAGCCTCGTAGGAAAATTTGCTCTGCTTTTCCTCCTCCGGCGTGCTGACCAATAATTAAACCAGGAACTGTTTTTAGCACGTCTTGCGAATTGTTAACTGGATTGGTCTTTATATTTATGTCTGCAAGTACTTTTAAAGCGTTTAACTTTCTAGGTATAATGATTTCAGATAAACTAAGTAACTCTTCTTCCATCTCAATAGTTAGCGGTTCGTCTATTTTTTTAATAGTTAAGGTAATTGTTTTAAAGCTAATGTGGCTAACTTGTATTGAGTCTCCAATTTTAACATTTTCCAATGTAAATTGTCCTTCTCTATTTGTGTGTATGTGATTGGTGGAGTTTAAGACAAGAACATTTACATCTTCTAGTGGTAATTTTGAATAATCAACAACTTTTCCAGTTAGTGTTTGAGCATAGTTTATAAAGCTCACCATTACTAGTGAGAGAGTTATATATTTTTTTAAACATTTTTTCATTTTATCTCAGAATATATTATGCGTCAAATGTATATAATGTATATATAATACACAATACATATTTGATTTTTTTTTAATATTTTTACATTACACCTATATTTCTTCATATAATAAATTATTAAGAATGGATTTTTGAAAAAAATCAAGCAGATGAAAATAAATATTTTCAAGCATTTTAGATGTATTTTTTGAAGTGATAATGAACAACCACGAATACAACTTCACTTTTGGCACCTCTAATTGTTTTACCGTCAAAAGCAAAAATTTGACCTTTACTTAAATTTGTAGTTGAACTAACTCACTAGGGCTCAACACAAAAAGTTGTGGAGTAGTTTAAAATAATAGAACTTTGTTTTTAAAAAAGATTTATGCCTACCTCTGATTTATTAGCCATTGTTAAGTT
>SDWL01000524.1 GCA_004195315.1 Lutibacter sp. | reverse complement strand
AGATGTGTATAAGAGACAGGGTCTATTATAATCTTCATTTACAACATAATACCCTTTCTCTTTACTTGAATGTAAAATATCTACCCCAAAAATCTCTCTAATATCTCTAATATCACGATTTAAAGTTCTTTGAGAAAACCCAACTTGTAAATTATCTTGTCCTAATAAATAAGCATTCTTTTTCACATAATCAACAAGGTTTTCATATGACGGATAATCATTTCTTTCTACTCGTTTAATTATTAGTAAAATACGATTTATATATTCCTTCTTTGACATTCTTTATTTTTAGCTACAAATATATCTTTCAAGTAGACAAAACGTGTCTTTATGGAAATGGTTTATTCAATTACTGCATTTTGTTCGTCTGCCATTAATTGCAACGGTTTAGTACAAGGAAAGTTGCGATTGTTAAATCGTAATTTTCCGTTGTTTGTTATTTAGTTTCTTTGTTTGTCGGATTGTTCTAATCATTATTATTTCGCAATTTTTTTTGTGCATTGTTAGCACACGTGTATTATTCCGTGTCTTCCTCTTAATTCAGCGTTATCAGTAAAAGCAATTCCGAAAGTCCTCTCAAAATATTTGAACGAAAGATAGATTGAGTTATAGCAATACTGAAATCCTTCTTCGATTTTTTGAAGATTTATGGGATTCGGATTAGTTTCAAGATAAAATGAAGAGTTTGAATAATGTACAAAAGATGAAAATTCTTTCCATAGGTAAAATGCTCTATCTTTAAATATCTCAACTTCTCTTGAATGAGTGATGTTATCAGCGACTTGAGAAAGAGGAATAAAGTTTTTAAACCTGAACTGAGCTTTGTCTGTAAAATATTTATCGTTTTCCGCTTTTCCTGTAAAAGTGTCTTTTAGTGTCTGGAATTGTTCATTGTTCAAATAAAACGTGTAGGCTCCGTTGAAATGATTGTGGTTTGATATTGTTAAATCTCCGAGAGATTTGAATGATTGTTTATGAGTTTTTGCATTAATTTTTACAATTTCTTCTTCGCTATCTGCGTGAAGTTCTAAATATAAT
>SDWL01000523.1 GCA_004195315.1 Lutibacter sp. | reverse complement strand
AATGATTTTACTGTAACAGGAACAGCTACCTTAGGTGATATTTCAACAAAGAGTATAGCTATTAAGAGTGATAATACGTCATTTGTAGCGACTTTTGAAAATATAAATGGGAGCAATGGAGATGGTTTATTGATAAAATTAGGAAGAACACATGGGGCATGGAATAATGGAAATTATTTAAACATACAAAATCCAGCAGTTACAGCATTTAACACCCCACTAAACAAAGTAAAAGGATGGTTAAACGGAGGAACGTTTACGCCTATACAATTATTTGAATTAGTACCGGCAACATTTATAGCTGGATCAATGGCACAAATAACTAACAGTATTATTGGTAGTATTAATGACGGATTAGGGTTACCAATTGGGATACCAGCAATAACATTACCGAGTATTCATATATCAAATAGAATTGTTTTAATGAACGGTGGAACTTGGAGTTCACCACAAGCCTGTGCAGAAGTTTGTGACCCAACAGGTGTACTTGGTTGTGCTACTGTTTGTGTACCGCCTTGGAAGGTAAGTGTAACAATTCCAACACTTGCAATACCAGCGATAAATACTCCGTCTGTGCCAATACTACCTGCCATTCCAAATCTATTGCCAAAAATACCAACAATTCCAACTGGAGGTTTACCAAGTTTAGAAATACCTAACTTTTCATTTTCAGTAGTGACTAATTCATTAACAAAAGAAAATGAATACATTACTTTTGAAGATAAAGATGGAAGAAAGACAGGAACTATTAGAGCACAGTCTACACAAGATTTTAGGGATAATACAGTGTTAGATAATGTATACTTGCTAAACGTAATGTCTAGTTTTGTAGGCATAGATTTATTAGATGGTATTACTTCAGGTACTGTGGAAATAACAAATTTAGTAGATACGTTTAATAAAATAGGAGTTGAGTATTCATCAGGAAATGGAGATTATGCTAAAGGAGGGAAGGTTACAAGAGATTTAAATAATGTTGAGCAAATTATGGTGGTTTCGCATAAGCCTATTATTTTAGGAAATTCACCAGAAGAAGATCAAAAGTACAAAGGGAATAGTATTGCCTTTATGGGGCAGGTACCTGTGAAAGTAATTGGAGCAGTACAAACAGGTGATTATATTGTAGCAAGTTCAAAAATTAAAGGTTATGGAGTAGCTATTAATCCGAAAGATATGACTGGAACTGATTTTACATTATCAGTTGGGCGTTCTTGGGAAAATAACTCAACAGAAGGTCCAAAAATGGTAAATACAGTTGTTGGAGTTCAAAATGGAGATTGGAAATTTCAAGTTGAAGAAATTCAGGATAAACAAGAAAAATTAGATGTTAAAATTGAGAACTTAGAAAACCGATTGCAACAGATTAAAGAAAAAATTAAAATAACAAATGCAAATGAAATCAATTATGTTAGTAGAAACTAGAAAATTAATCTTAGTAGTAATTTGTTTGATTACTTTTAATTTTTCAATAGTTGCACAGGAAAAATCTACTGAGAAATCAATTACAATTACAGCTGAACAAGCTCAACTTCTTCAAAAAAATGAAGAAGCGGTGAAAGAATGGATTGAAGAACTTCAAACTCCAGGAGTTGTTACAAGTGTTGATCAAATGACTTTTAGTAAAGAAGCGATGCGATTGATAAACGAACCAGCATATAGAGCTGAAGTTTATAAAGATGTTTACACCTATGAACATGTTAAGGAAAGCCTTCAAAAATCTGAATTTCAAAAGGCAATTTGGCAATTGATAAATATGTATCCTGAAAATAAAGAACATATTTTACAATACATTTATGCGTATGATAAAGTAATTCCTTCTGATAAATTGGTTGTAGGAGCTTTTTACACTTATGCTTTTTTTGACCCTAAAATAACTACGATTGAAAACGGGAAACCTAATATTTATCGTCCAGATATTTTTGAAGATTATTTAAGACGCACAAAAGAGATAGTATCATATATAGCTTATTTTAGAGAGCAAGAAGCTAAGAAAGTTCAAAATTAATTGTAGAAAATAT
>SDWL01000122.1 GCA_004195315.1 Lutibacter sp. | reverse complement strand
AGATGTGTATAAGAGACAGATTAATAGGTTGTTTATTGATGGCTAATTCTTCGTGATTTAAAGCTGCAGTTTCTAAAATTTTCTCAACCATGAAGTTTAATTTAGAAACTTGAGAGTTTGCAATTGTAATATATTTCTCGGATTTAACTTTGTCGTTTAATGCATTAAAGTTTTTCATAGCTTCTAGCGCAGTTGAAATAGTTGCAATTGGCGTTTTAAATTCGTGTGTAATATTATTTATTAAATCGGTTTTAACTTCTGCCAACTGTTTTTGTTTGTAAATTGTTTTTAGTAAATAAATTAAACTAGCAATAATACTTATTGACAATAATAATGAGAGTAAAATACTAATAAATGAGTCTCTTAAAAGAGTAGCTGTTTCATTGGTAAAAAACAATTCTAACTTACTTCTATGAGGTAAATAGGTTGAGTTTGAAGTTGTTTTTAAATGCTTGTTAGAGAAATTTTCAAGTCTATAGTCATTAGTTTTTTTAACAATACTATCTTCAAAATGCCATTGATGATAGTTATATTTTAAACCATATGTAACATTAATATTATTGCGCTTAAATTCATCTATTAAATAGGTGTCTAATTTTTTTAAATCAAGGGTATCTCTTGAAATTGAAATAATAACTTTTGAGATTAAACTGTCAATGTGTTTAGGAATTGCGCCATTAGGTGTGAAAAAAGGGTGGTTTCTTGGGTTTTTGATAAACAAAGGTTTTTGATTTCCCAGTTTTGCAATATTTTGCAAAGTACTGTCCATTTTTTTTCGCAAATTTCTCCTTGAATTTGTACTAACAATAATGGTGTCAGTTTTTTCTTTAGAACTAATAGAATCTAATGATTTAAAAGTAATAATCCCCGATTTTGTTAAATTAACAAAATATGCTTCAACTGAATTATCTAAACTCAGTTGCACCTTACTAATTAAATTTTGTTTGTTTATTTGATACTCTCTAAAGTTCCAATATACTTGTGCTGCAATAGTTGTAATTATAGTAATACCAATAAAATAAACAACCCATTTGTAGTTTTTCTTATCCATAAGCCAAAGTTAAGTACATATATTTTATTATTCGAATTGCTTAACAATCGTTAACACTAATTAACTAAAATTTACTGTAATAGCCTTTACATTTGTGCTTTAATTAATTAAAAAATCAAAAAAAATGAAAAATATTTTTATAAAAAGTATATCGATTGTTTTATTTTTAATAGTAACCAATATTAGCGCTCAAGATTTTCAAGGTCAAGCGATTTACCAAACTAAATCCACAATGAAAATGGATTTAGCAGGGTCAGGAATTCCTGCAGACAGAATAAAACGTATTGAAGAAATGATGAAAAGTAGACTTGAAAAAACGTATACTTTATCTTTCAATAAAACAGCTTCAATTTATAAAGAAGAAGCAAAATTAGATCAAACTGCTGGTGGAGGTCGAGGAGGAATGCGAATGATGATGATTGGTGGAGGTGCTTCAGGAAAACATTATAAAAATACTCAAACAAAAACTTCAACCAAAGAAAATGAATTTAGTGGTAAAAACTTCTTAATTAAAGATGATTTAGTTACGTATGAGTGGAAAATGGAACAAGAAACCAAAATGATTGGTGAAAACTTATGTTTTAAAGCTACTACTGTAATTGAAGTTCCAGTTAGTACCAATAATTTTAGATTTGGAAGAGGAAACAATAATGCAGAAAAGGAAGAAGAGACTAAAAAGGAACCTAAAGATGATGTTATGGAACTTGTTATTGTTACAGCTTGGTACACACTTGATATTCCTGTGAGTCACGGACCCGGAAAATACTGGGGATTACCGGGGTTGATTTTGGAAATAGATGCTGGAGATACTAAAATTTTGTGTACAAAAATTGTAATGAATCCAAAAGAGAAATCTGAACTAAATGAGCCTAAGAAAGGGAAAGTAGTTACGCAAAAAGAATACGATAAAATTTTTGAAGAAAAGACGAAAGAGATGAGAGAAAGAATGAACAATGAACGTGAAAAAAGTGGAGGAAGCGGACATTTTAGAATGAGAGGTTAAAAAATCAATTGAGAATGAATAACTAAAACAATTAATAAGATAGTTTAAAAGAGTTATAAGTTATAAATCTGTAATGTCACACAGAGTTTGTTGAAGTGTATTTCAGGATCTCAACAAAATGAATATTAATTATGATGAGAACTTGAATTCATTTTAGATTAACGAAAATGTCACCTTGAGCACAGTTGAAAGGTCTTCAATATTCTATAAAACTAGTTTTGATAATAAATAACAAAGCTTCAAAAAACAATATCATTTAAATGAAAAAAATCACAAGTTTACTAATAGTAGCAATGTTTCCAATTATAATCTTTTCTCAAAAAATAAAGCTAGAGGGAATTGTAAAAGATGAAGCAGGTACTGTTTTAGAAATGGCAAATGTAATTGCATTTAAAAAAGGAACTAAATTTTTACAATCGTATTCAATTACAGATACTAAAGGGCAATATAAATTAAGTTTAGAAGACAGTCAAGAATATACTTTAAAAGTAAGTTACTTAGGATTTGATTCTAAAAGCATTGATATTGAATTAGATAATTCTTTAGCAGATTTAAAAAAAGACATTGTTTTAACAGAATCTAGTCAAGCGCTAAATGAAGTAGAAATCACTTATGAAATGCCAATTAAAATTGTTGGAGATACCATTAGTTATAATGCAGATTCATTTACTTCAGGAAAAGAAAAAAAGTTAGAAGATGTACTTAAAAAATTACCGGGTGTAGATATTGATGACAATGGTGAAGTGGAAGTTGAAGGTAAAAAAGTTCAAAAAGTATTAGTAGAAGGTAAAGAATTTTTTGATGGAGATTCTAAATTGGCAACTCAAAATATCCCAGCTTCAGCAATAGATAAAATTCAGGTATTGAAAAACTACAATGAAGTTTCTGGAATGCGAGGCGTTACTAATAACGAAGATAACATTGCCATAAATATTAAATTAAAACAAGGTAAAAAACGATTTTGGTTTGGAGAAGTAAATGCAGGAGTTGGTGATAATGAAAAGTATATTGTAAAGCCAAAACTATTTTATTACAGCCCAGAAAAAAGTGTAAATGTATTAGCCGATGTTAATAATATTGGGGAAACTCCATTTACAATGCGAGATTATTTCAGGTTTACAGGTGGTTTAAGAGGAGGAATGAGTGGTTCTGGAACTAGTTTTAATGTATCATCAGGCGGATTAGGATTTATGACTGTTCAGAATAATAGAGCTCAAGAAATAACTTCAAAATTTGGAGCTTTAAACTTTAGTATGGCTCCTAAAAAAACACTAGATTTTAATGGTTTTGCTATTGTAAATGATTCTGAAACAAATATGTTTACACAGTCAAATACAATTTATAACAATCTAAATTTAACTGAAGAAAATGAAACTTCAGCTATTCAAAGGAGTCAATTAGGAATGTTGAAATTTAGCACAACTTACAAACCAAATACGAATGTGCATATAGATTATGATATTTTTGGTAAAATATCTAAACAAACTGAGTTGTTGGATGTTTCTTCTACTGAGAGAGGAGCTGTAGATACTTACAAAGAAGAAAAACCATTTTCTTTAAATCAGAATTTTAATTTGTATTATACCATTGATGAGAAAAATATTTTTGCCGCTGAAATTCAACAAAATTATGAAAAAGATGAGCCATTGTATAATTCTATGGCAACATCACAACCGTTTTTAGTTATTCCTTCAAATAATGCTGAAGATATTAAAGATCTTATTCAGAATAAAAAAGTAAGTACCAATAAGCTTGATGCAAAATTAGATTACTTCTATTTATTAACTCCTAAAAGCAATATAAATTTAACGCTAGGAACTACTTTAAGTAAGCAAACTTTAACGTCTGATATTTCTCAAACTTTAGAAAATGGAAGTCTTTTAAATTTTAATGAACCAACTTTAAATAATGATGTTGATTACAATTTTTCCGATCTATTTTTAAGATTAAACTATAAAATGGTTTCAGGTATTTTAACATTTAACCCAGGAGTAAGTGTACATCATTATATCACAAAAGATTCGCAGTTAGGTACAATTGAAAAAGAAAACACAACAAAAGTATTACCAGATTTGTATGCGCGTTTACAGTTTAAATCGTCTGAAAGTTTACGTTTCAATTACTCAATCTCTACAGAGTTTTCAGATATCAATAATATTGCTGAAGGCTATCTTTTATCTAATTACAATTCATTAATACAAGGAAATAGAGAATTAGAAAATGCGTTGTATCACAAGTATTCATTAAGTTATTTTAGTTTTAGTATGTTTTCTTTTACAAATATTCATGCTTCAATTAACTATACCAAAAAAGTTGATGGAATTAAAAATAGTACTGAATTATTGGGTGTAGATAGAATTTCAACACCGGTAAATTCAAATTTAGCCGACGAAACAATGTCAGCTTCTTTTAGATATGGTAAAACATATAGTAAGCTTAAAACCAATTTTAGAGCAAGTGTTAGCAATTCAGTTTTTAATAATATTGTAAATGGTGAACAAATAAATTCAAAATCACTTTCTCATAATTACCAAGCTAGTATTGCCAGTAAATTTAAAGATGCTCCTAATTTTGAGGTAGGTTATCAAAAATCGTTTTCAGAATATTCAAATACTGGTTCAACAACAGATCGCCCTTTTGCCAATATGGAAATAGGTTTTTTAAAGAACTTTATTTTAACTGCAGATTATAGTTATTACAATTATAAAAATGATGAAAATACCATAAAAAATACGTATTCATTTTTAAATGCTAATTTGTATTATCAGCAACAAGACAGTAAGTGGGAATTTAAACTTTCGGCAAATAATTTAACAAATAACACATCAATGAATACTGATAGTTACAATGAAATTTCTGATAGTAATACAACATCCTTGTATTTTATTCAACCACGATTGTATCTATTTTCAGTAAAGTATAATTTATAAAATTATTTAAAACCCCTATTTGGTTAATCTAATTAGGGGTTTTGTTTTTTACTACGGGTAATTTTAAAATGATTAACTTTGATAGATATAGATTTTTTATTCAATGAATATATAATAATGACTATTAAAAGACATTCATCTTTACAAGAATTCTCCAGAGATCATCATCAGGCATTATTGCTTTGCTGGAAAATTAAAGTGGGATTGGAAAAAGGGATAGAAATAGAAAGAATTAAAGCTTATACAGATTGGTTTTATGAAAATCATATTATAGATCATTTTATTATGGAAGAAAAATACTTGTTTCCAGTTCTAAGTATTGATCATGAATTAATTATTCAAGTTCTGAATGAACATAAAATGTTATTAGATCTATTTACTGATACCGATGATGTTAAAGATTCTTTAAAAAAATTGCATATAGCATTAAAAGATCATATAAGATTTGAAGAACGTATATTATTTAATGAAATTCAAAAGGCTGCTTCAAAAAATGAATTAGTTTTAATGGAAAAGTATCATAAATCAGAAAAATTTGAAGATAATTTAACAGATGCTTTTTGGAAGTAAAAAAATCGAAATGAATAAAAAACTTGTTAGACATCAAATAGATGATGAAATAATTAAAACAAGTAGCCTAATTGAAGAATATAAGAAATAACCAAACCAATTTCTCCAGATTGTGCTAATGGACTCGTGTCTAGAATGGGTGCTATAAACAATAAAAGTGTCGCTGAGGAATCACTTAGACAGGCAGAAAACAAATTAAAAAGTTTAAACCGTGTTTTATCAAAATTAGATAGTGATGATTTTGGAATTTGTTTGAAGTGCAAAAATAAAATTCCATATGTAAGAATTTTAATAAGACCTCAAAGTTTACTATGTGTTAATTGTCCTCAATATTTATTCTAATTATGGTTAATTTTATACCTTTGCACGTTAAATGAAACAATTAACAATCAAAATAGGAGCTGTTTTAATGACATTGGTAGTTTTGCTATCTACAATGTCATTTACATTGAATATGCGTTTTTGCGACGATCATTTAGTAGATAAAAAACCGTTTTCAAAATTTGATTCTTGTAAAGAAGATGGTTATAAAGATTGCTGTGTAATTGTAGAGGATTGTTGTAAATTTGAAAAAATTGTTGTTAGCGGACAAAATGAATTACAAGCAACAACTGTAGTTTTTTCACTAATCAAAAAGCAGTTTTTCGTTTTAAGTTCGCCAAAATTATTCTTTGAAGCTATTCATTTACAACCTAAACGCATTATTCTAAATAATGAATATCTGTCTCTTATACACATCT
>SDWL01000121.1 GCA_004195315.1 Lutibacter sp. | reverse complement strand
AGATGTGTATAAGAGACAGATTTTATAGTATCTGCGCGTAAATACCGCCCACAAATTTTTGCGGATGTTGTAGGGCAACAAGCTATTACAAATACGCTTGAAAATGCTATAAAAAGTAATCACTTAGCTCAAGCACTGTTATTCACAGGTCCACGTGGAGTTGGAAAAACAACCTGTGCTAGAATATTAGCAAAGAAAATTAATCAGAATAGTTCAGAAAATCTTGAGGATAATGATTTTGCTTTCAATATTTTCGAATTAGATGCGGCTTCAAACAATTCTGTTGATGACATTAGAAGCTTATCCGATCAAGTTAGAATTCCACCTCAAACTGGAAAGTACAAAGTGTATATTATTGATGAGGTGCATATGTTATCTGCTTCTGCCTTTAATGCTTTTTTAAAAACATTAGAAGAACCACCTGCTCACGCCATATTTATTTTAGCTACAACAGAAAAACATAAAATAATACCAACCATACTTTCCCGTTGTCAAATATTTGATTTTAAACGAATTGGTGTTTTAGACACTAAAAAGTATCTTGAAAAAATTTGTTTAGAAGAAAATATAATCGCAGAAGATGATGCATTGCATATTATTGCTCAAAAAGCTGATGGAGCTATGCGTGACGCTCTATCAATTTTTGACAGAGTTGTTAGTTTTTCTGGTAAAGAATTAACACGCAAAGCTGTTACAGAAAACTTAAATGTGCTTGATTATGATGAGTACTTTAAAACAACCGATTTAATTCTTGAAAATAAAATTCCAGAAGTTTTAGTGCATTTTAATTCAATTTTAAGTAAAGGCTTTGAAGGACATCATTTTATAAATGGTTTAGCATCTCATTTTAGAGATTTATTGGTTGCGAAAGATAAAATTACTATTGATTTATTAGAAGTTGGCGACAATGCTAAAAAGAAATATTTAGAGCAATCTGAAAAATGTGATTTACGTTTTCTTCTTCAAGGAATTGAATTAGCCAATGATTGCGATTTAAAATATAAAACAAGTAAAAATCAACGATTGTTAGTTGAACTTACCTTAATGCAATTAGCCTCTATCACTTTTGATGGAGAAAAAAAAAACAATAAACCCTATATAATTGCATCGCTTAATTTTAATACTGGCGTAGTTTCAAAACCAATTTTTATTCCTAAAGTTGAAAAAACTTCAGCTGTAATTACATCAATAAAAAAAGTTAAAACACCTAAAAAAGAATTTATTAAACCTGTTTTAAGAAACGCTAACAGAAGACCTTCTCCCCTTTCTTTAACAAGTATAAATCATAAAAAGGAATTAGAGATTATTGAAGTTGAATATGAAGTAGTTGAAGGCTTACCAACTAATGAGTTTTCAGAAAATAAAGCAGTGCTACTTTGGAAACAATATGCAGAAAAATTAGTTGAACAAGGTAAAAAAAGTGTTGCTTCAATTTTAAATGCTGGCACACCTACAATAAAAGGAAACGAGTTCCATTTTGAACTACCAAATACTTTAATGAAAGATCAATTGGATCGTGCAAAAGGTCCTTTAATAAAATTTTTACGTGAAAACCTAAATAACTTTAAAATTGATATTGTAATTGATGTTAACGAAGAAGTTACCAAAAAATATGCATACACTCCACAAGAAAAATATGAAAAATTAAAAGAAAAAAATAATACTTTAGAATTGTTAAGAAAAACTTTTGATTTAGATATTTAAGCATAGATATTGCTTTTCAATTAGTATATTAGCCCTAAAACTATTAAATCTTGGATATAAAATTACTAATAACCTTTTTAGTAGGCTTTTTAATAGTTGCTATTGCAGCCAATGAAATAGCTAAAGTTTTTCAGAGAATAAAATTCCCTTTAATCACCGGGCTTATTATTACTGGTATAATTGCTGGTTCTTCAGTTTTAAATTTTATTACACCAAAAGCATTAAAAGAGCTTTACTTTTTAAATGAAATGGCATTGGCAATTATTGCCTTTTCTGCAGGTTCAGAGTTGTATTTAGATGAGTTACGAAGTAGAATTAAAAGCATTAAATGGATGACTATCGGTCAATTAGTTATCACCTTTGTTATGAGTTCAGTGGTAATTTATTTTATAGCAAATCAAATACCATTTATGGCAAATATGCCATCTACTCACAAAATAGCAGTCTCTGTTTTATTTGCAACCATTTTTGTTGCTAGATCACCTTCTTCAGCAATTGCAGTCATTAATGAAATGAGAGCCAACGGACCTTTTACGAAAACCGTTATGGGTGTGACTGTAATAAAAGATGTTTTAGTAATTATGCTATTTGCAGTTTGCTTATCAATAGCTAAAGCATTAATAAACAATGAAGCTACTGACTTCTTATTTTTTGTTATTTTATTTTTTGAATTAATAATTTCATTTGGTTTAGGTTATCTATTAGGTAAAATATTACAAGTTCCATTTTTATCAAAAGCTGATACAAAATTAAAAGGATTTACGGTACTCTTAATTGGTTATAGTGTTTATTTATTTTCACATTTCGTGAGAATAAAAACACTAGAAGTGTTTCATTATGAATTTGTTATTGAACCTTTATTAATATGTATTATTGGGAGTTTTTATTTAACAAATTATAGTAAACACCGCATTGAATTTTCAAAAACTTTAAAAGAAATAAGTCCCGTAATTTATATTGTATTTTTTACTTTAACAGGTGCTTCACTTTCAATACAAACATTAATGAGTGTTTTAGGAATAGCAGTAGCACTATTCTTTTTAAGATTGGTAACTATGTTTTTTGGAGGAATATTTGGCGTTTATGCTGCAAATGATTTTAAAAAATATGCACTTATTGCCTGGATGCCATATTTAACACAAGCTGGTGTTGCCTTGGGTTTAGCAACCATAATATCACAAGAATTTCCTATTTGGGGGCATCAATTTGAAGCAATAATAATTGCAATTATAGTTTTAAATCAATTAATAGGCCCACCTTTATTTAAATGGTCACTTAAATATGTAAAAGAAAGCCATTTACGAGCTGCAATTCCAAAATTTCATGGTACTACTCAAGACGCTGTAATCTTCGGCTTAGAAAATCAATCTATAGCATTAGCTAAACAATTGCAAAAGAATAAATGGGATGTTAGTATTGTAAATACCGAAGTAAAAAACAGAAATGAAGTTGAAAAAATTGAAGTTACAGACTTAAAAACAATAAGTTTAACTTCTTTAAAAAAATTAAAACTAGAAAAGATCGAAGCCATCATTTTAATGCTTTCTGATGAAGATAATTACAAAATAGCTGAACTTATTTATGAAAATATAGGAACAAAAGGTGTAATTGTTAGACTAAATGAACGCGCTAATTTTGAAAAATTTCACAAACTAGGTGCTTTAATAATTGAGCCAGCTACAGCCATGGTAAGCTTATTAGATCACTTTGTTAGATCTCCAAGTGCAACATCATTATTACTGGGTATGGATGACGGGCAAGACACTATAGATATTGAAGTTAGAAATCAAGATATCCATGGAATGCGTTTGCGAGAATTAAGATTACCATCTGATATATTGGTACTTTCAGTAAAAAGAAAAGGACAACTTATTGTTTCTCATGGATATACTCGTTTAAGATTAGGAGATTTTATAACAATGGTTGGATCTGAAACCAGTTTAGACGAACTTAAATTTAAATTTAACACATAATGTTAGGCTTAAAACTAATTACAGATCCTCGCAGGGTCAATATTGTAAAAAAAATATTGATGAAGTTTTAATAGAAAATTGATAAATACTAAAAGAGGAAATATAGAAAAATCTACAATTAAACAATTACACGCTTAAAAGATATAAAAAATGTTCAGCAAAGAGGAATCAGCGAAGTTACGGAAAGAATTCTGGACTAGTTTTGGAAAATCTTTTCCAAGAAAATGGATCTTATACAATACACAAATTAAAGACTTCAGTTTTAAATTTGTAGCAAATAAAAAACAAGCAATTGTTTGTTTAGATATTGAATCTTTTGATAGATCTAAGAATGAATTACTTTTCGACCAAATTTTAGAACTAAAAAACAATCTAACAGAAGACTATTTACCTGATGTTATTTTTGACGAACTCTATTTATTGGAAAACGGTAAAATTATTCATAGAATATATGTAAAATACAATGGGGAATTTAATATTCATAATAAAAATACTTGGCAAGGAGCCTATCTTTTTTTTAATGAAGCCATGAATCAATTTGAATTGTTTTATGAAGATTTTGAAGATTTTATAAAACAAGCCATTTATAATTAGTTTTAGTGATGAACATTGAGTATTATGCTTTTGATTTAAACTTTTCGACTTTCTAACTTTTAACATTTAGACTTTCAACTCTTAAAAATAGTTTACTTTTGTATTATGATTATAAATGATACCATTATTGCATTAGCTACATCTTCTGGTGTTGGAGCCATTGCAGTAATACGTTTGTCGGGTGAAGATTCCATTAAAATTGTGAATCAATTTTTTCAATCTAAATATGGAAACAAAAATTTAAACAAGGTAAAATCACATACTATTCATTTAGGAAATATTATTGAAAATGATAATGTTATAGATGAAGTTTTGGTGTCAATTTTTAAAAACCCTCAGTCATATACTGGTGAAAATGTCGTTGAAATCAGTTGTCACGGCTCTGTGTATATTCAACAAGAAATATTACAATTATTCATAAAAAATGGTGTTAGAAATGCTAACCCAGGTGAATTTACGTTACGTGCTTTTTTAAATGGAAAAATGGATTTAAGTCAGGCCGAAGCAGTTGCCGATTTAATTTCCTCAAATTCAGCAGCTTCACATCAAGTAGCAATACAACAAATGCGTGGTGGATTTAGTACTGAAATCCAAAATTTACGTCAACAATTACTCAATTTTGCTAGTTTAATTGAATTAGAACTAGACTTTGCTGAAGAAGATGTAGAATTTGCTGATAGAACCGAATTTAATAATTTAATAAGTAAAATTAGTTTCGTTTTAAAGCGATTGATAGATTCTTTTGCTTTGGGAAATGTTTTAAAAAACGGAATTCCTGTAGCAATTGTTGGAGAACCGAATGTTGGAAAATCTACCTTATTAAACGCTTTATTGAATGAAGAAAAAGCAATTGTTAGCCATATTGAAGGAACCACAAGAGATGCTATAGAAGATGAACTGACTATTGATGGTGTTGCATACCGTTTTATAGATACTGCTGGAATTAGAAAAACAGAAGACTTTATTGAAAATATTGGAATCAAAAAAACATTTGAAAATATAAAAAAAGCGCAACTGGTACTTCACTTATTCGATGCTTCAAAAATTAAGTCGCTTCAAAATAACATTTCAGAATTAGAAAATAAATATCCATCCAAAAGAATTCTTACAATTATAAATAAGGCCGATTTGCTTTCGGATAGTGAAATTTTAAAACTTAAATCTCAGTATTCAAATTTAATAATTTTGTCTGCAAAACAAAAAACTGGTATTCATGAGCTAACTCACACTCTGACCCATTTAGCCAATAAGGGAGCTTTAAACAATAACGAAACTATTGTAAGTAATTCACGTCATTTTGAAGCTTTAAACAATGCTTTTAATGCCATCAAAGAAGTACAAAAAGGCATTGATAATAATATAAGTAGCGATCTTTTTTCAATTGATGTACGTCAAGCCTTATTTCATTTAGGAGAAATTACTGGCGAAGTAACTACCGAAGATTTATTAGGTAATATTTTCGCTAATTTTTGTATCGGCAAATAAATACCAAAATTTTACAAAAAAAACCCTCTCTAAAACCATAGTTATCAACAGTTTGTTTCCGTTTTACAAAATCAAAATTTTGTAAAATTATGTACCTTTTTGATTCATTTTGTACCTTTATTGTACCTTTTATGGTTTATCTCTTTTTTAAGATAAATCAAATGGCGAAGTTATGACACAATATGAATCAATATGATATAATCTGAAACTATACGAGCAAGTTAAAATATATATTAACTGATACAATTTGATACAATAATTCACAGATATTGGTACTATCTGGAAAACTAATCTCTTAATTAATTTAACTATGAAATTTTCAAAAAAATGTGAATATTGCGGTGAAGAGTTTTTGGCTAATAGAACTAGTACTAGGTACTGTAGCCCTGATTGCAATAAAATCCATTACAAGATTTTAAGTAGAAAAAGAGTTTTAACTAGGTCTAGCTCATTTCATATTAATAAGATATTTCCAACAGATGAGCAAATCAACAAAAAAATATTTTTAAGTATCAATGAAACTTGTTTACTATTAGGGTTAAGTAGGTCAACTCTTAATCTGTCTCTTATACACATCT
>SDWL01000522.1 GCA_004195315.1 Lutibacter sp. | reverse complement strand
TGCTGTACTCAATAACTTAACGCAACAAATCTAAATTAATAGATTTGTATTATGTTACGTAAAAAAACTTGTCGACTTACTCTTAAAGAAAGGATTCAGATTGAGACTCTTTTAAATGAAAATAAATCTAAATCCTACATAGCCAAAATACTAAAAAGAGCTCGCTCTACAATTACTAGAGAAGTTAATAAATGGGTACAATCTGACAAAGATAAATACGATGGTCATTTAGCTTATTGGTGGGCAAAAGAAGACTACTTAAGCAAGAGAAATTTCGATAAAATAAGCACTTATAAACAGCTTCGTTTTTATATCTACAGAGGACTACTCTCCGATTGGACTCCTGAGCAAATTGCAGGAAAAATAAAAATTGATTTCCCTAACGATACTATAATGTCAATATCGCACGAATCTATTTATAGATATATTTATACACAACCTCAAGCTAGTTTAAACAAAAAACTAATCAAACTACTTGTTCGTAAAAAAACAAGACGTAGACCTACTAAAAAAAGACGTGGTACCGGTAGTAAAATTATAAACCAGGTCAGTATTGACAATAGACCTAAGCATATTGACCTTAGAGAAGAAATTGGACATTGGGAAGGTGACTTAGTTATTGGTAAGAACCATAAAAGCGCAATTGGAACCATTGTAGAACGTAAATCAAGGTACACTATAATCATCAAACTAAAAGCTAGAAATGCACCAGAAGTTGCTAAAATGTTCTCTAAATATTTAAATCAACTGAATCCATTATTCAAAAAAACTATGACTTATGATAACGGTATTGAAATGGCAAGACATCAAATAATAACGCAAAAAACAGGTATGAAAATCTATTTTGCGCACCCATATTCATCTTGGGAAAGAGGTACGAATGAAAATACAAATGGACTCATCAGAAGGTACCTACCAAAGGGAACAGACTTTAATCTAATTGATAAAAAAACACTCCTAATTATACAAGAAAAACTCAATAATAGGCCTAGAAAAATTATAGGGTATAAAACACCGAAAGAAATAATGGATTCTGAACTAAAATATGTAGCTTAGACTCACTAAAAAAAAAGCAACGTTTGTTGCGTTAGAACCTTGAATGCAGC
>SDWL01000120.1 GCA_004195315.1 Lutibacter sp. | reverse complement strand
AGATGTGTATAAGAGACAGTGTAAGTATTAAATCTGCTTTAAATGGTTATCCAGATATTGCTTTTGGAAATGTAATAGGTTCAAATATTGCTAATTTAGGTTTGGTATTGGCAATAACAATTTTAATTTCAACTATAAGTGTAGAAAAAAGTTTTTATAAAACAGACTGGCCAATGATGATGATATCATCGGCATTACTATATGGTTTTATAGCTTTTGATGGTATTTTACAGAGTTATGAAGGAATTATTTTATTTTCATTTCTGTTAATATTTTTGGTGTATTTATTAAAATTTCAAAAATCGGCGGTTGTTGATGAAGCTCTTGAAGAAAATGCTGAATTACCATCACATTTAATAGTATTATTTTTAATTATTGGTGGTGTTTCACTTTGGGGAGGCTCTGAATTGTTAATTAATGGGGCTGTTGGGGTAGCTGAAAAATTTAATATAAGTGAGCGAATAATTGGTATTACTATTGTTTCAATAGGCACAAGTATTCCTGAGTTGGCAGCTTCTATAATTGCCATATTGCAAAAAGAAAAAGCGATTTCTTTAGGAAATTTAATAGGCTCTAACATATTTAATATTTTAGCAGTATTGGGAATAACTTCTATGATTACTCCAATTACTATTATAGATCAAGGATTGTTGTCAAATGATATTTTCTGGATGTTAGCAATTTCACTTTTAATATTTCCATTGGTTTTTGCGCCAGTTAAAATGAAGTTAACATGGAAAGAAGGGTTAATTTTGTTGGGGCTATATTTATTTTTCATAATAAGAATGTTTAACTAAAATAGTTGCTGACTTAAAAAATTAAAAGTTTTTCACCATCAATGTACAATAAGCTGGCCTGTAGCTATTACAATGTAAGGACTTTATTGAAGAATATTTAGGTATAATAACTGTAATAAGTATTATTAATGAAGGAAGTAATATAAATTTATGTAACCGTTATAGGTCAAATAAATCAACACTATTTGTTTGGTTAATTGGAAGTTGAATAGACCAAAAATTAAGGCTGCTACAATTCTGTAGCAGCCTTAAAGTTTTGTTATTTAATATGCTATGCTAGTTGAAGTGCTTTTAATTTTAAACTTATAGGTGTTGAATTGCTTAAGTTGTCTGATACAGGGCATCTATTTTCAATTGCTTCTAGCCATTTACTTAAAACCTCAGGTGAGGCATCACAGTCTGGCTCAATAAATACCTCAATATTTTTATACCCAGCTCTGTCCTCCATTGATGATCCAAACAAGCGAGCAGGATTAAGATTTCCAGACATGCTAATGTCTATACTTCTAAGTTCAAAATCTAATTCTTTCGCAATAATGTGTCCCATAACATTGATGCATCCACAAAAGGCTGCAAGCATATATTCTACTGGATTTGCACCCTCATTGGTTCCCCCAAGGTTTGCTGGTTCATCAATTATTATCTCAAAACCTCTTGCTTTAACAACTGTTTTTGTTGGGTTTTCGCTTTGTGCTTTTACCCTAAATTTTAAATCTGCCATCGTTTTTTATTTAATTTATTGTTGAATTATTATACTTGTAAAATTAGACATGAAAAATGTGAATCGTAGTTTATTAATAGTGGATTAAATCACTATCTTTGATGTAGTTTTACATACTTAAATAGGTACTAATTACTGGGGAAAATAATAAGGAATGAGTCTAGAAAATCTATCAAATAAATACAATTCTTTAAATCAGGAGATTAGTGCCCAAGACTGTTTTAGTTCTTTGACGGCCGATCAAAATAAAAGGGTGGAAAATTCCACTACTATTATTGAATTTGCAAAAGGTGAAACGATAGTTAAACAAGGTTTTATGGCTTCTTATGTCATGTATATCGAAAAGGGAATTGCTAAAGTTGAGGTTGCTACTGATTCAAAAATTAGCACTGTTAGACTTATAACCGATGATTCATTTATTGGTATAGCTTGTTGTTTTGCGCGTAAGAATCTTGGATTTTCTGCAATTGCTCTTGAAGATACAAGTATTAGAATAATTAGTTTAGATGTCTTTTTAGATCTAATTAGGGAAAATGGTGAATTTGCTCTAAAATTAATTAGTCATATGTCTCATGCTACTACCAGTATGATGCATTGGATGAGTCGCATAGCTAGCAAGAATGTAGAAGCATCCTTGGCTATCATTTTAAAAGAATTTTCAGATATTTATTCCAGTAGTAGTTTTACTTTGCCAGTTACTCGTGTAGGCCTTTCTTCTATGGCAGGCTGTTCAAAGGAGAGTGTTATTCATACACTTACTCAATTCCATAATGATAAAATTATTGAATTAGAAGGAAAAAATATTAAAATATTAAAGCCTGATAATTTAAACCTTATAATTAAAAACGGATAGTGTGGTTTTAATTTTAGGGGAGTTATTCCTTTAATATATTTATTAGTATCTTTTTGTTTGCTGTGGATGCTACAATAACTTTTTTTTATTAATATTAAATCAGTTTTAAAGGTGTTAATTACGCTAAAGTGTAATTTCTAAGTCATCTTCTGACATTAGAATTGGCTCTGTCAATTCCCATGAAATAAAAAAGAACATATCTTAATTTAATGAAAACCAAAAAAACAAAGGGGTTAAATATTTAAAAGTGGTAATTTATTAGTGTTACCCCATCATATTTTGGGGTGTAAACAAAAAAATTAAAAAAATCAATTAAAAATGATGATTTTATCTGTAAAAAGATATATATTTGTCGAATAATTTAAATTTTTAGAATATGGCCCGATTAAGATTTCATGCTTTAGCTGAAGCATCAAAAAGAAAACCTGTAAAAGTAATTGAAGATTCAAAAAGGTCAGTATTGTTTGGGGAGAATGTGTTTAATGAAAATACAATGCGTCAATATTTAACCAAAGATGCCTTTAAAGGTGTTATGAGTGCAATTGATGAAGGTACTAAAATTGATCGAAAAATTGCAGATCAAGTTTCTTCAGCAATGAAAGAATGGGCTTTATCTAAAGGAGTTACACATTATACACACTGGTTTCAGCCTTTAACAGGAGCAACAGCAGAAAAACATGATGCATTTTTTGAAACTATTGGTGGTGGAATGGCTATTGAAAAATTTGGAGGAAATGAATTAGTTCAACAAGAGCCTGACGCATCAAGTTTTCCAAATGGAGGAATTAGAAACACTTTTGAAGCTAGAGGTTACACTGCTTGGGATCCTACCTCACCAGCATTTATATATGGAACTACTTTAAGCATACCAACTATATTTGTTGCTTATACAGGAGAAGCATTAGATAATAAAACACCTTTATTAAGAGCACTTCAAGCTATGGATTCAACAGCTACAGCAGTTTGTAAATATTTCGATAAAAATGTAAAAAAGGTTACTTCATCGTTAGGGTGGGAGCAAGAATATTTTTTAATTGACCAAGCGTTAGCTGAAAGTAGACCTGATATTATTTTAACTGGGAGAACTTTATTAGGTCACTCACCAGCAAAAGGGCAACAATTAGATGATCATTATTTTGGTTCAATTCCAGGTAGAGCATTAAATTTTATGCGCGATTTAGAAACGGAATGTATGTTGTTAGGAATTCCAGCAAAAACACGTCATAATGAAGTTGCTCCAAATCAGTTTGAATTAGCACCAATTTACGAAGAAGCAAATTTAGCAGTAGACCATAATTCATTATTAATGGATTTAATGGGGAAAGTTGGTGCACGTCACCATTTTAAAGTAATGTTACATGAAAAACCTTTTGCAGGTGTAAATGGTTCAGGAAAACACAATAATTGGTCGTTATCAACTGACACAGGTATTAACTTGTTATCGCCAGGAAAAACACCAATGAGCAATCTTCAGTTTTTAACATTTTTTATTAATACTATTAAAGCTGTGAATGACAATGAAGAATTATTGAGAGCAGTGATAGCATCTGCAAGCAATGATCATAGATTAGGAGCTAATGAAGCACCACCAGCAATTATTTCAGTTTTTATTGGCGCACAATTAACCAAAGTTTTAGATGAACTAGAGAATGTGACTAATGGAAAACTTTCTCCTGAAGAAAAAACAGACCTTAAATTAAATGTTGTAGGTAAAATTCCTGATGTATTGTTAGATAATACAGATAGAAATAGAACCTCGCCGTTTGCATTTACTGGAAATAAATTTGAATTTAGAGCAGTTGGTTCTACTGCAAACTGTGCAAAACCAATGAAAGTTTTAAATACCATAGTTGCAAAACAGTTAAAAGATTTTAAAATTGAAGTTGATAAATTAATAGAAACGAAAGATTTAAAGAAAGACGAAGCTATTTTTAATGTGTTAAGAGAATATATAAAAGCATCTAAAAGAATATTGTTTGAAGGAAACGGTTATGGTGCCGAATGGGAAAAAGAAGCGAAAAAAAGAGGTTTAAGTAATAATAAAACGACACCAGAGGCATTAAAGGTTAAAATATCTAAAAAAACAATTGCATTGTTTGAAGAAATGAATGTAATGAGTTCCGTAGAAACTGTTGTTCGTTATGAAGTTGAAATAGAAGAATACACAAAACGTATTCAAATAGAATCTCGTGTTTTAGGAGATATTGCAGGAAACCATGTGGTTCCAACAGCTGTTCGTTACCAAAATTTATTAATTAAAAATGTAACAGGCCTAAAAGCTATTTTTGGAAAAGATTTTGAAAAGCACGCTGCAGAGCAAATTCAATTAATTAAAGGTATTTCTGGGCACATTGAAGGGATACACTCTAAAATTGATAAAATGATTAACGCTCGTAAAAAAGCGAATAAAATAGAAAATATTGAAGCTATGGCTGAAGCATATTGTTTTAAGGTAAAACCGTTTTTTGATGAGATTAGATATCATTGCGATAAATTAGAACTTATGATTGATGATGAATTATGGCCGTTAACTAAATATAGAGAGTTGTTGTTTACTAGGTAATTACAGAACACTATAATTTTATAAAAGAGGTTCTCGCCAACTGAATCGGAAGTTATTTTTGTAAACACTTCAAATGATGGTATTTCTTTGAAGTCAATATACAAAATGGATACACAAGAAAATATTAATAATAATAGAGTTGAAATGTTCCAAAATGCTACAATGCCAGATTGGGAATAATTTTAAATAAGTTTATAAAAAAACCGAATATATTTCATTCGGTTTTTTTATGCTTCAATAATTAAAAAAGAAAAATTACTTTTGCATAATAATATAACTTAGCAAAAATGAGCTCAGAAATCAGTAAAAGATATAGTCAAAGAGGTGTTTCAGCTTCAAAAGAAGACGTGCACAACGCTATTAAAAATGTAGATAAAGGATTATTTCCAAAGGCATTTTGTAAAATTGTACCAGATTATTTAACTAATAATGAAGAGTATTGTTTAATAATGCACGCAGATGGTGCTGGGACAAAATCATCGTTAGCTTATATGTATTGGAAAGAAACTGGAGATGTTTCTGTTTGGAAAGGAATTGCTCAAGACGCATTAATTATGAATATTGATGATTTAATTTGTGTTGGTGCTACAGAAAATATTATGTTGTCTTCTACTATTGGGCGTAATAAAAATTTAATTACTGGCGAAGTACTTTCTGAAATTATAAATGGTACGGAAGAATTATTACAAGATTTAAAAAAGTTTGGTGTAGATATTCATTCAACTGGAGGTGAAACAGCCGATGTTGGTGATTTGGTGAGAACAATAATTGTTGATTCTACAGTTACTGCTAGAATGAAAAGAGATGATGTAATAGACAATGCAAACATAAAACCAGGTGACGTAATTGTTGGTTTAGCATCTTTCGGTCAAGCAACTTATGAAAAAGAATATAATGGAGGTATGGGTTCAAACGGATTAACGTCTGCTCGCCATGATGTATTTCATAACTATTTAGCAAATAAATACCCTGAAAGTTTTGACGCAGCAGTTCCACAAGAGTTAGTGTATTCAGGAAATGTTAAATTAACTGATGCTGTTGAAAATTCACCAATTAATGCAGGTAAATTAGTGCTTTCTCCAACAAGAACGTATGCACCTATTATTAAAGAAATTCTTAAAAACTTTTCTTCAAAAGAAGTTCATGGAATGGTTCATTGTAGTGGAGGAGCACAAACAAAAATTCTTCATTTTATAGATAATTTACATATTGTGAAAGATAATATGTTTACTATTCCACCACTTTTTAAATTAATTCAAGAACAATCTAAAACAGATTGGAAAGAAATGTATCAGGTATTTAATTGCGGGCACAGAATGGAATTGTATGTTTCTTCAAAAATAGCAAATGATATTATTGAAATTTCAAAAAGTTTTAATGTTGATGCTAAAATTATAGGTAGAGTAGAAGCTTCAGAAACCTGTCTCTTATACACATCT
>SDWL01000119.1 GCA_004195315.1 Lutibacter sp. | reverse complement strand
GGTATCTATAAATAATAATAAAATTACAAAATTGTATCCAGAAATTTATTTTGATTTTAATGCCATTGCAAAAGGCTATTTAGTAGATGTTGTTGGAAGGCTTTTTGAACAAAATAATATTGAAAATTATATGGTTGAAATTGGTGGAGAAATTAGAGCAAGAGGTGTAAATGAACATGGAAAATTTTGGAGAATTGCTATTGAAAATCCTAATGAAGATGGTACTCGTTCTTTTGCAAGAACTATTCAATTGCAAAACGAATCTATGGCAACATCAGGAAATTACAGAAAATATAGAACTACAGAAGAAGGAGTTAAATATGTGCATACCATAAATACAAAAACGGGTTATGCAACGGCAAGTAATTTATTGAGTGCTTCTGTTATTGCAAAATCAGATTGTGCTGATGTTGATGGTTATGCAACTGCTTTTATGGTTATGGGTTTAGAAAAAAGCATAGAATTTTTAAATAAACATAATGAGTTAAAAGCCTTTTTAATTTACGCTGAAGAAAACGGAGAATTAAAATCTTTTAAGTCCACTAATTTTGAGAATTAGATTATTTAAAGCAAACAGGTAAAATTTCACCTTGTACTAAGCAGTATTTTTTTACCAATTTTTCAGATAATGTTTTAGAATAATCTACTTCTTTTACTGTAAAACCAACATTTCGTAAACGATTGAAATAATCTCTCCCATAAATACGTACATGGTCATATTGCCCAAAATGTTTGGTGCGTTCTTCGGAAGAAGTTATAGAAAAATCTTCATAAGTGTTATCTAAATTTAAATCTTGAGGGATTTGAAAAATGCCCATTCCGCCTGGTTTTAAAACTCTAAATAATTCACTCATCGCCTTTCTATCATCCTCAATATGTTCTAAAACGTGATTAGAAAAAATAATATCAAACGAATTTTCTTCAAAAGGCAAGTCGCAAATATCAGCCTTTACATCAGCAATTGGTGAGTGTAAATCGGCAGTTATGTATTCTAAATTTTCTTGTTTTTTAAAAAGGTTAAAAAAACATTGTTCTGGAGCAATATGAAGTACTTTTTTAGGAGTGGTAAAAAAGTCAGTTTCGTTTTTTAAATACAACCAAAGTAATCTATGTCGCTCCAATGACAATGTGCTTGGGGATAATGCATTTGAGCGCTGTGTTCCATAACCGTATGGTAAAAATTTACGAAAGCTTTTCCCATCAATTGGATCGGTATAAGTTTTCCCTTTTAAATAAAATGAAATTAATGGGCTCACCCAATAACTAATTTTAATCAGAATAGGTCTGGGAATAGTATTTAAAATAAATTTAAAGAGCTTTTTCAAGGGTTACATTTTTTTAAATTTATAATCTTCTCTAACTGGACAAAAAGTATCTGTTAATTTGCAAGTTGATAAAGCTTTTCCACTATGCATTACATTTGAAGGAATACTAACAATCATACCAGATTCTAAAATCATTGTTTTATCTCCAATTGTCATTTCAAGAGTTCCTTCTATTATTTGGGTTGTTTGCTCATGTATGTGAGCATGTAATGGTAAAATTGACCCTTTTTCAATTTCCCAGAAGGCAACCGTAAAACTATTGGTATGAAAAAAACGACCTTTAAAGCCTTTTATGACTTCTATTTGTTCAATATTTGAAACTTCTTTTAACATAACTATTAAAACTCAGTACTTATTGTCTAAACTCTTCTTCTTCATTACTCTCAATTCCTAAAGCTTCATATACATATTTAAACGTTGAAAGCAATTCGGGTTTTCCGTTTAAAATAGCAACATCATGTTCAAAATGAGCACTAGGTTTTCCATCTTTTGTTAAAATTGTCCAACCATCTTTTAATTGGTTAATTTGATGTGTTCCCATATTCACCATTGGTTCAATTGCAACCACCATTCCTTCAACAAATTTTTTACCTCTTCCTCTTCTACCATAATTTGGCATTTCTGGATCTTCATGCATTTCACTTCCTAAACCATGACCCACTAATTCACGAACAATTCCATAACCTTGTTTTTCACAGTAATTTTGAATTGCAAAACCTACATCTCCAACTCTATTGCCAACTTTAAATTCACGAATACCAGCGTATAAACTTTCTTTAGTTACTTGTAATAATTTTTTGGTTTCTGAAGTTACATTTCCAACTTCAAAAGTATATGCGTGATCACCATAAAAACCATTTTTTAAAGCACCACAATCAATTGAAATTATATCACCATCTTCCAAAGGTTTGTCATTTGGAATTCCATGAACTATTTGAGCATTAGGACTCATGCATAGTGTATTTGGAAAATCATACAATCCTAAAAAACCAGGTATTGCATGATGATCTCTAATAAATTCTTCTGCTAATTTATCTAAATATAAAGTAGTAACTCCAGGTTTTACTTCTTTTGCTAACATTCCTAAAGTTTTTGAAACAATTAAGGCACTTTCGCGCATTAATTCTATTTCTTCTCGAGTTTTAATTACTATCATTTAATCATAAAATTTATCAAGCAAAGGTACTTTAAAAATAATAATTTCAAAGTTTAGCTTATAGCTTTAAAATATATTTATGAAGGTTTCTAAAAAGTGACTTTTAACAGCTTTTTTGATTGAAATCCGTTGTAAATTCGTAAAATAATTTTAATTGCAAATTATGTATAAAGCAGTAACAGCAGAAGATGCCGTAAAAGTAATAAAATCAGGAGATAGAGTATATGTGCACATGGGAGCATCTGTACCCCAAGAGTTATTAAATGCTATGACTGAAAGGCATGAAGAACTTAGAGGTGTAGAAGTTTGCCATTTACATATTGAAGGTGAGGCACCATACTCTGATCCAAAATATATTGACAGTTTTCATGTAAATTCTCTATTTATTGGAAAAAATGTTCGACATACCATAAAGGAAGGAAATGGATCATATACTCCAGTTTTTTTTAGTGAAGTTCCTTTATTGTTTAAAAGAAATATTTTACCAGTTGATGTTGCGTTAATTCAGGTTTCCACGCCTGATAGACATGGATATTGCTCACTAGGAGTTTCAGTTGAAGCAATGTTATCAGCAATAGGGAATGCTAAACACGTAATTGCTTTAATAAATGAACAAATGCCAAGAGTACATGGCGAAGGAATTATTCATATTTCGGAATTAGATACTTTTGTTGAAGTAGATAGACCATTACCAGAATTTTTATACCATGCACCAAATGAAGTTGAAAATAGAATTGGTGATTATATTGCTGAATTAATTGATGATAGGAGTACACTTCAAATGGGTATTGGCTCTATTCCAAATGCTGTACTATCTAGATTAGGAAATCATAAAGATTTAGGTTTACATACCGAAATGTTTTCTGATGGTGTTATAGATCTTATTTTAAAAGATGTTATTAATGGAAATTATAAAGGAATTAATTCAGGTAGAGCTTTAGCAACTTTTTTAATGGGTTCAAAAAGATTGTATGATTATGTTAATGATAATCCTTTTGTTGAAATGCGCTCTGTTGATTATGTAAATGATGTAGCTAATATAAGACAGAACCCTAAAATGGTAGCTATAAATTCTGCAATTCAAGTGGATTTAACTGGGCAAGTTTGTGCTGATTCTATTGGTACTAGAATGTATTCAGGGGTTGGTGGTCAAATGGATTTTATTAGAGGAGCTTCATTAAGTGAAGGAGGGAAAGCCATCATTGCAATGCCTTCATTAACGAGTAAGGGAGTTAGTAGAATTACTCCTTTTTTATACCCTGGTGCAGGTGTAGTAACTACAAGATCTCATGTGCAATATGTTGTTACGGAATATGGTGTTGCAAATTTATACGGAAAAACAATTAAACAACGTTTATTGGAATTAGTAAAAATTGCACATCCAGATCATAGAGAACGAATAGAAAGAGAATATTTTGATGCGCCAAAATAAACAATAAATAGCCCAAAGATGAGAAAAACCATTATTCAAAAGTTTGAATAATGGTTTTTTGTTATTTTATAATGAGAAAATTATTCTTGGTATGAATGTTTGTAAGGTTCATCACTTACAATTTTTAATATATCTGTTTCAACAGTTTCTCTCGGATATTCAACAAAACGGCCTATTTCTTTTCCATTTTTGTAAAAAATAAAAGTAGGCACTCTTTCTATTTTAAACCCTTCTTGTAAATTATCTGATGTAGTTTTACTTCTATTAACAGTTATTAAT
Organism: Lutibacter sp.; assembly: GCA_004195315.1. Classification (GTDB taxonomy): domain Bacteria; phylum Bacteroidota; class Bacteroidia; order Flavobacteriales; family Flavobacteriaceae; genus Lutibacter. The sequence continues at coordinate 2,211 of SDWL01000119.1, read as the reverse complement.
TCTAAATTGTTATAGTCAAAATCAGCTTCATCTAAAATTTTATAAAAAACAGGCGTTTGATCTTGACTATCTCCGCACCAAGTTCCTATAAAAGATTTAATTGTAACGTTGTTTATATGTTTTTTTAGTTTTGCTATAACTTCTTTATCGCAAGTATAATCATCATAATTTGGAGTGAACCATGCATTAAAAGGTTCTTTAAGAAAATTTTCTTTTTTGGCAATTCCAACTAAATTTCCTGACTCATCTATAAGTGCAGAAGATTCTTTTTTTTGAGCTGCACAACTAAATGTAGAGATTATAATTAAGCTTAAAAGTATTTTTTTCATGATATAAAATTTATTTTAGTAAAACTACAAAATTATATTAATGAATGACGTGTCATTGCTTTAGGTTGTTTTATTCCCATTAATTTTAAAATAGTAGGAGCAATATCACCTAAAACACCATCTTTAATATTATTTAAATCTTTATCAATTAAAATAAAAGGAACTGGGTTTGTTGTATGTGCTGTATTTGGTGATCCATCAGGATTTATCATAGTTTCACAGTTTCCATGATCGGCGATTATTAAAGTTGTATAATCATTTTCATTAGCTGCGGTAACAACATCTTCAACGCATTTATCAACTGCTTCACAAGCTTTTATTGCAGCTTCCATAACACCTGTATGTCCAACCATATCTCCATTTGCGAAGTTTAAACATACAAAATCGACTTCTTTTTTATTTAATTCAGGAATAATAGCATCTCTAATTTCAAATGCACTCATTTCTGGTTTTAAATCGTACGTTGCAACTTTTGGAGATGGACATAATAATCTTTTTTCACCTTCAAATTCTTTTTCTCTTCCGCCAGAAAAGAAAAACGTTACATGTGGATATTTTTCTGTTTCAGCAATTCTAATTTGTTTTTTACCTGCTTTTTCTATTACTTCTCCAAGTGTTTCTTCTAGGTTGTCTGTATTATAAATAACGTTGATATTTTTGAAAGTCTCGTCATAATTTGTCATTGTTGTGTAATGTAATGGCAACGCCTTCATACCAAATTCAGGAAAATCTTTTTGTGTTAAAACTTCAGTAAGTTCTCTTCCTCTATCAGTTCTATAATTGAAGAAAATAACAACATCATCTGCTTTTATTTGTGCTTTTGGTAAGCCATTTTTATCAGTCATAATAATTGGATTGATAAATTCATCAGTTACATTATTAATATAACTTTCTTCAATACTTTTAATAGCGTCTGTAGATTTTGTTCCTGTTGCATTAACCAAAGCATCGTACCCTATTTTAACACGTTCCCAACGATTATCACGATCCATAGCGTAGTAACGACCTGTAATTGAAGCCAATTCACCAGTTGTTTTAGCCATATGATTTTGAGTTTCTTTTATAAAAAAAGCACCTGATTTGGGATCGCAATCTCTTCCATCAGTAAATGCGTGTAAATACACATTTTTAGCATTATTTTCAGCAGCAACATCTAATAATCCTTTTAAATGGTCAATATGTGAATGAATTCCTCCATTAGAAACCAATCCTAATAAATGAATATTTTTATTGTTTTCTTTTGCATAAGAAAGAGCGTCTAATAAAACTTTTTCAGTTCCAAGCGTTTTATTTTTAACTGCCATATTTATACGAACTAAGTTTTGGTACACAATTCTGCCAGCACCTAAATTCATATGTCCAACTTCACTATTTCCCATTTGTCCCTCTGGTAAGCCAACATGTTCACCGTCAGTTCTTAAATTTGCATTTGCATATGTGTGATATAAACTATCTATATAAGAAGTTTTTGCATTAAAAATTGCTGAAACTTTTGGATCTTGAGTAATTCCCCAACCATCTAAAATCATTAAAATCACTTTCTTGTTCATTCTAAATTCTTTTTAATTTTTTAAATGTCAAATATACGAAGTATTCAACTTAACATCTTTATAATTAAATCTTAAATTAGTGTGAAAATCACTAAAACGATTGCGGAAAAAGGCAAAATGTAAATGTGTAAAATAATACTGAATACCAGATACCAAATTAATTGGCGAGATACCTTTCAATAACTTCTTTTATTTTTTCAATTCTGTTTGCTTGGTAAAGATGCGAACTAATTCTTTCAGAAGTCTTATTTAGGCTAGCAGCAGCTCCTTCAAAAGCACTTGCACTAAAACCTACAACAACTCCATTTAATAGCTGTCTCTTATACACATCT